>JAEZYW010000188.1 GCA_023418835.1 Bacillota bacterium
ACAAAGCAAAAAGTAGAGTGCTTTAGCACTAGCTAGAAAATATGGTGCACGAGTCAAACTAATTCGGAGCACGTCAAGTGCTGCCGGTAACAGCCCCTTATAGGGGCAAAACAAACCACCAGCTAAGCTGGTGGTTATGATTAATTTATTTAAAGTATCTTTTAAACTTTCTTGTTGGATAACTTGGGGATTAAATTTTAAAAAATCAAATACTTTTTGTATAATAATTCCAGTAAAAATCGCAATGATTACTGTACCTAATCCAAATCTACCCCTAGGAATATCCCTATAATTATTGCTACTACTTCTGTAATGGATTTTAAATATCCTATTTTAATATTTGTTCTTCTAGCTACAGCCATAATAAAAGAATCCCTAGGTCCCGATCCGAGACCTACTCCCATATAAAAATAATATCCAAATCCAGTAATTATCATTCCTATGATTATAAATAAAATTCCCACATAGGGGCTTTTGGGAATATTTAAAATTTCAGAATCGATATTAAATTGAAGAAAATTTCCCATTAAATATGCGTTTGCAATTGTTCCAATACCTAATTTTTCTCCCATTAATAAAGCGATACCTAACATGGCAAAGGACACAACAATAAAAGCATAACCAAATTTTAAGCCTGTAATATTGCTAATCCCTTCGTGTAAAACATTCCATGCGTCTAATCCCAAACCATTAAAGTAAAAGAATGTAAGTCCAAGGGAACATAGATAGAGACCTAGAATGAGAAATATAAGTCTCCATATAATGTTTTTCTTATGCATCTATATCCCTCTAAATAATTAATATATATATACTTCATCTACTCCATCTACTTCTTCCAATTTTACTCCAACATTTTCATTTCTAGAAGTTGGAATGTTCTTTCCAACATAATCAGGTCTAATTGGAAATTCTCTATGGCCTCGATCAATTAATGAGACTAGTTGAACCCTAGAAGGTCTTCCTAGCTCTACAATGGCATCTAAAGCAGCCCTTGTCGTTCTTCCTGTGTAAACAACGTCATCTACGATAATAACGTTTTTATCGTTGACATCAATTTCTGGTAATTTTATATTTTCAATTTCCCTTTGTTGAAATTTTAAATCGTCTCTAAAATTTCTAGTATCCAATTTGTATACAGGTATTTTTATCCCTTCAATATTAGAAATGCGTTCTTGTAATCTCAATGCCAATTCATATCCTCTAGTAATGACTCCGAGAAATATTATATCTTCATATGATTCATTTCTTTCTAAGATTTCATGGGATATTCTAGTAATTGCCCTTCTCATCTCATCGGCATTTAAAATTTTCTTCATCTCTAAGCCTCCTTATCGTATCTTCAAATTCCTTAGGTACTTCACTTTTAAATTCTAGTTTTTGCATTGTCACAGGATGGACAAACCCAATGGAATAAGCGTGTAAGAGCTGGGTGTCTATTCCAAATTCATTTTTCTTGCCGTAAAATAAATCTCCAACTACAGGATGTCCAATGGAATTTAGATGAACTCTAATTTGATGAGTCCTCCCCGTCTTTAGTTCTACTTCTATGAGAGTGTAATCATTAAAAATCTCTAAGGGTTTTACTATAGAAATTGCTGACTTTCCATTTTTATAGTTTATTGCAAATTTAATTCTATTCCTTTCGTTTCTACCGATAGGCTTATCGATCATCGAGTTATTTTCAATTTTTCCATGAACCAATGCCTTATACTTTCTTAAAACTGTTCCTTTTGAAAATTGAGATACCAAAGAATTATAGCTTGTATCAGTTTTTGCAATAACTAATAAACCAGAAGTATCTTTATCTAAGCGATGAACTATTCCAGGTCTAATGGAGTTCATATTTCCTAAAGTTTTGTATTTATAAATAAGTCCATTTACTAAAGTATCTTGGTTTTCAATATCCCCTGGATGGACTACTAAATTTTTTGGTTTATTTATTATCAGTATCTCATCATCTTCGTACAAAATATTTAATTTAATATCCTTTGGAATCAGTTTGACTTCCTCTTTTTTATAATCAAAAACGATTAAATCTCCAATTGCTAATTTATAACTAGATTTAACCGTTTCGCCATTTACAAAAACCAAACCTTGGTCAATTAAATTTTTAAAAAAACTTCTAGAAAATTCAAAATTTTCTGAAAGGTATTTGTCAATTCGCGTATTTTCTTCTTCTGATTTTATTTCATATCTCATTTTACTGCCTTTTTGTTGTCAAATATTATTATATGAAGCATTAACATAATTGCTCCTATAACTATGAAAGCATCAGCTAAGTTAAAAACAGCAAAGTCGTATCTGTTCATTATCCTAACGCTAATAAAGTCCACCACATAGTCTAACCTCATTCTGTCTATAAAGTTTCCTATGGTGCCACCTAAAATAAAGGACAATGCCACTATTAACCAAGTAGACATTTTTCTATAACTTGATAAAAATATGTACAAAAGTATAACCACACTTATTACAGTGACAATTACAAAAAACCATTTCTTATTTTGCAGTATACCAAAAGCAGCTCCTCTGTTTTCAACATAAACAAAGGATAATAAGTCTTTAACTATAACTAAAGGTCTTTCTCCTTTAAGGTATTTGATAACTAGATATTTAGTAAGCTGATCTATCAAAACACAAACACTTGCAATTATAAAAGCTAACATTTATTTTATTTTCTCCATCTATAATAAACCCTATTGGGGATAAAAAATCTTAAGTTTCACGCGTTCTCTTTTAGTAAGTCCATCTACAGAAGAAATTCTAAATCTTCCCTTACCTCTAACTGAAATTAAATCCTTTTCTTTTATAATCTTTGAAGGCTTATCTTCTTCAGAAAAATTTACTTTAACTAAATTTCCTTGTATTAATTTTTGGGATTCACTTCTAGAAATATTGTAAGATTCGCTTACCAAAACGTCTAATCTCATACTCGAAGCGATTATATCTCTATAAGTTCCAGTTTCTTCAATTTCTCCCAACTCTTCAAGGGAAATTAGACTCACTTCAACATTTTCTCTTTTAATCTTTTTTAAATTATACAAAACGTAGTCAGATATATCTTTTGAAAGAGCGACTTTTATAGAATCTTCAAAGATTCCAATGTCCCCTACCTTATCTCTAACTATTCCCAAACCCAATATACTACCTAAAACGTCTTTGTGTTCAAGATTTTCAATATTGCCTTTTATTTCTATCGGTACAATTGGGGAATCTTCATTGTCTTCATAAAAATAATACCAACTAAATATGCTTATCATCTGTCTTTCAGCATTTTTAAAACCACCATCTATTACATAATCAATTTCATCAAAGCGATTGAGAATAGACTTTGCTAAATAGATTAAATTTGGTTCTAAAAAATCAGTATAAGTCACATTATGTCGGTTTATTGTAATTTCAATTAAGTCGAGTATCCTTTTCATAGATTTTTGTTCCTTTTCACCAGAAACGTGAAAAAGATACTCTTCTTTATTAATATTCATAAATTACCAGGGGAATACGCCCTTTTCTTGTAATTCCGCTTTTAGTCCTTCAATTTCAATATTGGATGGCGCTAAAATAAATATATCTCTATTTACTTTTTGAATTTTTCCATCTAAAGCGTATAAAGATCCATTAACGAAATCAAAGATTTGTCTTTTAATATTCATGTCCAACTGTTCGAAGTTTAGAACAACAGCTTTTCTAAGTCTTAAATCGTCTACAATAAGTGGAGCTTCATCATAGCTCAATGGTTCATGTATGCAAATTTTCATCTGAACATTGCTGTTGGAATGAATATTTAATGGTGGCTTTGCTGAAGTTCTTTGTCTAGTAGCTCTTTCCACCCCTTGAGTTCTATCTTCTTGTGGTTCAGAAGCTATTACAGTTTCGGATTCGTAAATGTCGTCTCCATCTTCCAAATCTTCACCAAATCCAAAAAAATTCTTTATTCTTTCCATTACTTCCTCCTAATAATTTCTTTCTCCGTAGATACCAGAACCAACTCTTACAATGTTAGCCCCTTCTTCTATGGCTATTTCATAATCACCTGTCATTCCCATGGACAAATAGTCCATTGAAACTTCATTATAATTTTGATTTTTTATATCATTAAAGGCATCATAAAGCTTTCCAAAAATTTGTCTCAACTCTTTTTCTTCAGCTCCATATGGTGCCATTGTCATTAAACCTCTAATTTTAATGTTCTTTAACTCTAAAATATTATACACGAATTTATTTAAATCTTCAAGAAAAACTCCAGATTTAGTTTCTTCCTTGGATACATTAACTTGGATTAAAACATCTTGGATCACATCAGCGTTATTACATCGCTTTTGAATTTCATTTGCCAATCTTTCAGAATCCAAAGAATGAATTAGATAAACTCTTCCGACTATATCCTTCACTTTATTTCTTTGAAGACCTCCAATGAAATGGTAATTTAGCTTGTCCCCATAATGGTCCATCCTCAATTCTAAGTCTTGGACTTTGTTTTCGCCAATATGCCTTATTCCCCACTCAATTGATTCATCAATTAAATCGTAATCTATGGTTTTAGTAACGGCAAGTAAGTGGACTTCATCTGTTCTACCACTTCTAATTTTCGCGTTTTCAATATTTTCTATAATCCTATTTAAATTGTCTTTTACACTCATTATCTAAGTATCTGTCCTTCCTCAATATTTCCAGGTTCATCTATAACATCGTCAAAAGCACTAACCGTTCTAACGCTTTTTTTGTTTACATTTTCAATATATCCCTTATTGTCTCCCGTTTCCACAATGGTATCAATATCGCTTTGGCTAACTATGTTTATTGGTCTAAATTTTACTAAGCCATTTAGTTCTCTTATATAAACACCTGGTTGATTGTTTACTTCCACAACTGATTTCGTCTTAATTACATAGGAGCTTATTTTATTTTTAATGATACTAGCATCTACAACTCTGTCATAACCTAGCTCTGATAACTTATCCTTTAAGGCAACGATAATTACACCCGTGTTTTCGGTTTTATTTATCCTTTCAACAGTTCCGTTTAATGTCGTTCTAGAATTTATTAATAAATTTATATTTTCTCCAACGGTATAATTTCCCAATTTGTCTATCTCATCTACAGGAATTGCTAGTCGATAAGAGAAGTTATCTATTAATTTATATAATGGATCTCCAGTTTTCACCGTATTTTGTTGCCCAATTTGAATTGAAGTGTGATTATTTCTTATAAACTCGTAATCTATATCTGGAATTTTTTCTTCAGTATACACTTCTTCTAAATTGTCCACTTTGTAAGAAACAATTCCAGCAATTTCTGATTTGTAAACTATATTATTTGTACTTATTTCTCTACTAAGTTCGTCTCTCTTATCCTCAAGTTCTTGATTAGAAAGATTAATAAGGTTGCTAATTTCTGATATATCCACATTCTTTTTAGTGTTTAATTCCAAAGTTTCAATTGCAATTAAGGCATTTTCTAAGTCATCTTCTACTAGTGCATCTTGAATAGAATAAATTAGATTTATTTCTTTTTCTGAAATCTCATAGGCTGTTGTAGATGGGTTTAGGTTTTGATTTTTATATTCTATTGCCGATTGAACTTTCAAAAGTTCGTCTTTTAAATCGCTGACATCACTCATCAAATTCAAATTGGCAATTACGTGATCCTTTGGGACTCTTTGCCCATCCCTAACGCTGTAATCCACAACTCCATCTCCTTGAGATGTATAGGTCTTCTCATTTAAAATAAGATATCCCTTTGTGTCGACTTTATCCAAATATTCTGTCTTAATGGGATTTGTCGTTTTTAAAGAACTTCCCCTGTTATTATTTTTAAAAAAATAAAAAGCTAAAACTATCAAAACTACTAATATGAGAAGACGGAACCTTTTATTTTTAGGATTTTTTCTTCTAGTTCTGCTCACACTATCATCCTCTTAAAGTGTTTTCCATCTCGTGTTTTTTACTTCTAACCATCAATGAGTAAGCCGCATCTTTTACATCTGCATTTTCGTATAAAACTCCATATAAAGCTGTAGTTATTGGCATGTCCACCCCAAATTGCTCGCTAAGTCTCTTGGCAGCAGAAGTGGTTTTAATTCCCTCGACTACCATTCCAACTTCTTCAATTGCCTCTTCTACAGTTTTACCCTCCCCAATAAGTTTACCACATGTTCTATTTCTAGAGTGGGGAGAAGTACAAGTAACAATTAGGTCTCCTACCCCAGCGAGTCCTAAAAAGGTGGAAGGTTGGGCTCCCATAGCAGTACCCAATCTAGTAATCTCCGCAATTCCTCTAGTCATCAGCGCTGCCATTGTGTTGTCTCCATATCCTAATCCAACTAAAATACCATTTGCAAGAGCAATGACATTTTTTAAGGCCCCTGCTAATTCTACTCCAAGTAAATCGTCATTTGTATAAACCCTAAAAGTGTCAGACATAAACAGATTTTGAACTTTTTTTGCAGATTCCATATCTTCTGACGCCGCGACAATTGTCGTTGGAAAGTCTAAACTAACTTCTTCTGCATGGGTGGGTCCAGATAAAGTCACAAACTTATTTGTTGGAAGAATTTCCTTTGATATTTCAGAAATTCTTTTAAGAGTATCCATCTCAATACCCTTAGCGACGTTTATAATAATTACATCTTCTTTGATTTTTCCTTTCAAAGCAATTAGCATTTCTCTAACAGAATTTGTAGGAACAGCTAATACTAAAAAATCCACATCTTCAATTGCTTCCTCAAGATTGCTAGTATAAAACAAGTTTTCAGGTAAATTAATATTAGGCAAATATCTGGAATTTATATTGGTTTTTTTCAATATTTCCTTTTGCTCTTCATTTCTTATATATAATTTCGTATCAATATTTTTTAAAGCGAGTTCTCGAGCAAGAGCTGTTCCCCAGCTTCCTCCTCCAATTACTCCAGTTTTATTCATATAAATCACTTCTTCCCAATTTTGTTTTCTGTTCCATTTAAAATCCGCTTAATATTTTCTCTATGTCTGTATATGTTTAATATTCCAATAAATAAAAATACTAAAACATACTTACTCACACCATTAGCTACAAGCAAATAAATGGATAATCCTATTAAAAGCATGAATCCAGTCACCGATGCTGCTGAAACCATACGAGTTATTATCAATATTAAAATTCCTATGGAGCCACAAAAAATCAAAACTCTTGGCGCAACAACTGCTGCCATACCTATTGAAGTGGCAACTCCTTTCCCACCTTTAAAATTAAGATAAAAAGGGAAATTATGCCCAAGTATGCTCATTAGCCCAGTTAAAGGACTAAAATCAGGTCCAATAAAACGCAAACCTAAATAAGCTCCTAAAGAACCCTTTAATATATCCAATACCAAGGTTATTAGAGCGACCCAAGGTCCCATGGTTCTTAGAGCGTTGGTAGTTCCAGGATTTCCACTTCCCTTTGTCCTAATGTCAAAACCGTAAAAATATTTTGCAATTATAAAGGAAGGAGATATGCTCCCAATTAAATACGCCCCTATTAATAATAATAATTTGATAATTAAGTTATTGTCCATCCCTTTCGTTTCTCTCCCTGGTTATCATTCGAATTGGCGTTCCTTCAAAGCCAAAATGGCCCCTCAATTCATTTTCTAAATATCTTATATATGAAAAGTGTATCAATTCTTTATCATTTACAAATACTAAAAATGTAGGCGGTCTCACAGAAACTTGGGAAGCATAATATATCTTTCCCTGTCTACCCTTATCAGCCCTTGGTTGATTCATTAAAATTGCCTTATTAATTATGTCGTTTAATACCCCAGTTTGAATTCTCATATTGTAATTTTCATTTACTCCGTCTATGAGATTTAAAAGATTGTTCAGTCTTTGTCCCGTTTGGGCTGAAATAAATATTATTGGAGCATAGGAACAAAATCCCAATTCTTCTCTGATTGATATTTCAAAATTTCTTGCTGTGTTAGTTTCTTTTTCTATTAAATCCCATTTGTTAACAGCTATTATTAAAGCTTTCCCCGCATCATGGGCATAACCTATAATTTTTGAATCCTGCTCTGAAATCCCTTCAGTTGCATCTATAACCCCAATACAAACATCAGATCTGTCGATACTCGCAAGAGTTCTTACAACTGAATATCTCTCCACATCTTCGTAAATTTTCTTTTTCTTTCTCAAACCAGCCGTATCTATAAACAAGTACTTGGAATCTCCAACATCTAATTTAGAGTCTATGGAGTCCCTAGTCGTTCCAGGAATATTGGTAACGATAGATCTATCCTCGCCAATTAATTTGTTTATTAGAGAAGACTTTCCTACATT
>JAEZYW010000020.1 GCA_023418835.1 Bacillota bacterium
TTGGACCAGTAGATCCGGAAGAACCAGACAAACCAGAAAAGCCAGAGGGATATGTAACGGTAACTTATTTAGGCGGAGAACATGGTACAGTAGCAAAAGAAAACACATACTATGTAAATCCAAAAGCTGGTGTTACCTTTGGAAGTTTAACTCCTCCAGAGCTAACAGTGGATCAAGGATATGAATTTACAGGATGGGATGTTGATGACAACTTAGTAATAGTAGAAGATGTAACAGCGACAGCTCAATATAGAGAATCTGAATTTAACCCTGGAAAAGTAGTTAAGATGGAGATTACTAAAGCCCCTGACAAGGTGGTTTATACTGAAGAAGAATTCTTTGATCCAACAGGAATGGAAGTTACTTTAACTGACGTTAACGGTAAAACTAAAGTCGTTCCATATGAAGAATTTGCACAAAACAACTTAACAGTACCGACTGATAAACCATTAGAAGTATCTGATACTTTTGTTACTGTAACTTATTTGGAAGTTGTTCCAAATCTAGCTGCAGAACAACCAATAACAGTAAATCCAATGGAACTTTCGGCAAAACCTGTAAATCTTAAACAAGAATATGTAAACGAACGACAAATAATTACAGGATCATTTGAAAATGGTGTACAACCAAATCCGGTAACTTCAGAAGTTATACTTGTAGATGTGAATGGAAATCCAATATTGGGTTCAGATGGTCAACCGATAAAGGGAGTAATAAATTCTGACGGAACTTTTGAATTCCCAATAGACGATTTACACCACAATCAACAAGTAAAAGTGCAACTAAAGGAAGAAGGAAAGAGACCTACAATTTCAGATGAAACCTTGACGATAATTAAAAGAGGTCCAGTGATTGATAATGTTAAAGCAGTATCAAGTGAAGACTTTATTGATTTAAAAGCTAGAGTAGATAAACCTGATTCAGATGTTGTTATTAAAATTGGAGATCAAACTTTCCCAGCAGTTGTAGATGGAGAAGGAAACATTTCAGCAACGCTGCCAAAGAACGTTGAAGGAGACATCGTTATAGTGGCAACTGATAAGCTAGGTAATACTACTGAAAAGAAAGTTGATAAACCAGCATACCAACAATTGCCTTTAGACTTAAGGGGGAAAAGACCTTATGCAGGAAACTTTACTTTCACCGCTTATTCAACAAGTGGAACAGAAATTATCGTTGAACTTTTGAGAGATGGAGAAGTAATAGACACAAAAACTGAGACTGTAAAAAGTGGTAGAGCAACTGTGTATTTCGAAGAAGTGTTAAAAGCTGGAGATATAGTAAGACTTCGTGGTAGCTATGGAACAGTTTATAGTGAGCCAATTGTCTATAACATTATTTAACAAATAATTGAGTTTGAGGGAGAGGGGATTCTCTCTCCCACATCATTATAGGAGAGGTGATAGCCGTGAAAATGGCGAAAAATAAAGCTGTAATTTCATTTTTATTATGTTTTATAATGCTTTTTAATGTGACATCTACTGTTGTTGAAGCTTTTGGAAGCTTGGGATTTAGAGACAGTGAGATTTCATTTGGTGGAGGCGAGTATAATATTCAAATAGATGACTCGGATTCCAGATATACGGTAGTAAGTTTTACTCCCGTATCAGACCAAGAAGATCTGGAAATTAAAAGAGAAATTGCTAATAGGCAAAATTTTATTGAGAAAGAAATAGAAACCAATGAAAATTCTATTGATGAAGAAATAGGTCTCGATGAAAATTTTACTGAAGAAGAAATAGATGTTAGGAGATTCTATAGATCTAGACAAAGAAGGGATCTTTCAACTCAAGGAATTGATCCTACAACCCAAGGAATTGATTATACAGCATATTTTACAACTGTAAGAGTAAATGTAGAAACAGATCCTACTGTAGCAGAGGGATTCCCTTGGGATACAGCTTTTCCAAAAGGAATTGATTTAACAATTAGATCTTTTGATGGTTTTGAAGTATTTGATACTCAGACAACAAAAGTAACCAAAGATGGAATGGTAGAATTTCCCAAAAAGATGCGCGTTTATAACGAAATCGGGAAAAAACTTGTATTTAGTATCAGTGTTCCTAAGGACATTGACATAAATCCAATAATAGAACAGATTTATGGAACAGGAAATTATAGCGATGGAACTAAAGTTTTGACAATGTCAGCGACATTTGTACAAATACTAAGCACTAAATTTACTACAGAATGGCACTCTACAAAAGATGCAAGTACTTTCCCAAGTTTAAGAGGTACTTTTAACCCAGGACAAGGAACGTATGCGTTTAACTTACCGAAAGATGGAAAATATACCATTATTAGAAATGATAACGGTGATCAAAGACTAGTTCCTACAGATATTTTAAGTCCCAAGATTCCTGAGGATGCTGTACAACTTGGTATAGAGGGAGCTGGTATTAAAGAAGGTAAAGTTGATGGCTATTTCTTTGAAGCTGTATATAGTAAATTAAATGGTGGAATTTTTAAATTCTATGAAGTGATGACCATTACTCTAGATGCGAATGGTGGAACAGTTACTCCTGATATAAAAGAAGTAGGATATACGAAACCAGGAGGAGAACTACCAACACCAACACCTCCAACTGGAAAAACTTTTTCTAAATGGGTTTATGAAGATGGTTCAGATTATGATCCAACGGCTGCTGTAAATTCAAATATTACTGTAAAAGCAGATTATGGTGATAAACCATTTGATCCTGATAAAGTAGTAGGAATGAAGATTACTACACCACCGGATAAAGTGGATTATAAAGTTGGTGAAAAATTTGACCCAACTGGAATGAAAGTAACTTTAACAGACGTAAACGGAATTACAAAAATAGTACCATATGCAGTCTTTGCTGAAAACAATTTGTCAGTGCCAACGGATAAAGAACTTGCGTTGGCGGATACAAAAGTTACAGTAACTTACGAAAAAGGTGGCACAAAATTAACAGATGACCAACCTATTACAGTTAGAAAAGCATCTTTTGAAAAAGTTACAATCAGATTCTTATCTGGTTCTCACGGAACACTTATTGGAAATACTGTTATTACAGTAGATGTTGGAACGCCATTTAGTGAAGTAAGGGCTAAAATGCCTACAGTTTCTCCATTTAGAGGATATACTCATACTGGTTGGAGTCCATCTTTACCATCGGGTACTACTAAAGTGACTAGATCGGCAACGTATACTGCAACTTATAAATTGACAGATAATGTAATACCTGTAGATCCGACAGATCCAATACCAGAGGATTATGTAAGGGTTAGATTCATACCTGGAACAGATGGAAGATTAATTGGAAATACTCATTTTAACGTTATAATAGGCACACCATTTAGTGAAGTAAGGGCTAAAATGCCTACAGTTTCTCCATACAGTGGATATTATCATTATGGATGGGATCCATCGCTACCATTAGATAGTACTCCTGTATATAGAGGTGCAACTTACACTGCTATTTACAGAAGAACATCATCTATTGATGATGGATTTATAATATGGCCAGTAGCTCCTTCCCAACCATCAGTTACACCAACTGTTCCAACTTTGCCACAAGCAAAACCAACTTTGATTAAAGACGACCACTTTGCTTATATCAAGGGATATCCTAATGGAACATTTAGAGGAGAAGCAAGTATTACTAGAGGTGAAGTTGCTGCAATATTTGCAAGATTAGTTAAAGGTGGAATAACTGGAATTGAGTCAGAAGCAACTTATTATAGTGATGTAAAAGTTACTGATTGGTATCATGATTCAATAGCGTTCTTGTCTAAACACAAGATTATAGAAGGTTATCCAGATGGTACTTTTAGACCTGAAAAACCAATTACAAGAGCTGAATTTTCTGCAATTGCATCAAGATTTAGTAACGTAAATGGTGGAAATAGCAACTTTAGCGATGTTCCTTCAAGTCACTGGGCTAAGAGATATATTGACTTTGCCTATACAGAAGGATGGATAACAGGTTATCCAGACGGTACTTTCAGACCAGATCGAAATATCACTAGAGCAGAAGCCGTTACAATGGTAAATAAAGTATTGAATAGATCAGCCGATAAAAAATATGTAGACAACAATTTGGCTTTATTAGTCAAATTTACTGATTTAAATAATGACTATTGGGCTTACTACAATATTATTGAAGCTGCAAATTCACACGACTACACAAGAAACGCTGACGGAAGCGAAACTTGGATTAGAGTAAGATAATATGACTTCTTAGAAATGAATGAACCCCTAAATCCAGATGAGGATTTAGGGGTTTTAATGTAAAAATATTTTGGGAAAATCATCAATGGGTATTAAGAAAATAAGAAAGTGGGTGGGTTTATGAAAACTCGTAGAAAAGCTATAATAAATTTAATTTTTTTAGTGGCAACTTTAGGGGTAAATACTTTAGGATTTTTAGGATTAATAAATTGATATGACCAAAAAGAAGTTTCGGATATGTATCAAACTTTAATTACTCCAAGCCCTGGAACCTTTAGTATTTGGAGTTTAATTTACACCCTTATCATAATATCCTTGATAATGATGATCTTAAAGAGGGAAGATACATATTACAAATCAGCCACAGAAAATATTTCTACACTCTTTAGACTATCTTGTATTTTCAATGGGTTGTGGATAGTTGCTTTTTCTTATCTACAACTAGAAATTTCCAATTTGTTCATATTTGGGATGTTAATTTCCATTTCTCTAATTTTACAAAACTTAAAAGAGATTTCTAATGATAGGGTAGTGCTTCCTATTACCTTTGGAATTTATAACGGTTGGGTTTTTATTGCGACTGTGGTAAATGTTTCAGCCACTCTAGTTAAACTTCAGTGGAATAGATTTGGGCTTTCTGAATCATCTTGGGCAAGTGTAGTTTTAATTGGGGCTGTCATAATGGTATTATTAGTTAATTTAAGAAATAAGAATTCCTTCTTTCCCCTTCCAATTGCTTGGGCGTATTTTGGGATTTTTACATTTCTAAGGTCGGCAGAAGGTTTTAATGGGCAGTATCCAGACTTAGAACACATTTCCGCTGGCGGAGCGGCAATATTGCTGTTTTTAGCTGCTATTCGCCTTTATAAAAATAATTTTAAAGTAATGAAAAGCTGATATTATTTATATTAATTTAAATTTATCATAAACTAAATAATTAAAAGAAAAAATCCAAGGCGAGATGCCTTGGATTTTAAGTATTATTCTAGAACTAAATCTTCATATGATTCCCATAGACCGTGGATATTGCAATAGCTCATAGCGTAAAGCTTTCCATTTTTTTCTGTTTCGAATTTTACCTTCGCTTCATAAGGAGTATAGATTCCTTCTTCCCCATGTGCCTTGAAGTCTATGTTAGCAATTTCAATTGGCTTTGGATATCCTTCTGGTTGGAAAAATAATTTGAACCATGCAATGTAATGTTCAAAAGTGTTGGGATGAGCAATTTCTTCTCCAACGACAAGTCTTACCACAACAGGTTCACCTTTCATAGCCTCTTCTACAATGATTACTGGTATGTGCTTTTCGCCTTTCCAATCTCCACTTGTAATTGTCGAACTTAACATAAATTACCTCCTAATATTATTATATTACATCTATACCCATTACTATTCTTATAAACAAAGTTAACAAAAAATTTTGAATATATGGTAAAATAGTTATAGGTGAATTATGGAAAATTTAAAATTAATTGCCACAACCACATTTGGTCTAGAGGCAATTGCAAGAAGAGAATTAGAGAATCTTGGTTATAAAATAGAAAAAGTTACAGATGGAAGAATTTATTTTATTGGCACTATGGAGGACGTGGCTAATGCCAATATATGGCTTAGAACTGCGGATCGAGTGCTAATTGAGATAGGTTCTTTTGATGCAACAACATTTGAACAACTCTTTGACGAAGTGTACAAATTGCCATGGGAAGAAATCATCCCAAAGAATGCGAATTTTATTGTAAACGGAAAGAGTATAAATTCAAAACTTTTTAGTATATCTGATTGCCAAAGAATTACAGAAAAGGCAATTATTGAAAAATTAAAAACAAAATACGATGTCGAATGGTTTGAAAAATCGGGAGCACTATACGATTTAGAAGTGTCTCTTTTAAGAGATGTGGCAAGTATTACTTTAGACACGACAGGAAGAGGACTTCACAAAAGAGGATATAGACAGCTTCACGGAGATGCGCCAATAAAAGAGACTTTGGCAGCTGCTATGGTCTTATTGAGTTATTGGAATTCAGATAGAGTTTTATTTGATCCTTTTTGCGGAACGGGAACGATTTTAGTTGAGGCAGCGATGATTGGTAAAAATATAGCGCCTGGACTAGAAAGGGGTTTCAGCTTTAATAATTGGACGGGAATAGATAAAGACATTTTAAAACTAAAAAAACGCGAAGCAATGTCTAAAATTGATTATTCAAAAACCCTAAAACTAATTGGATCAGATATAGATCCAGAAGTTGTCAAAATTGCCAATGATATTGTAGAAGAACTTGGTTTGGAGGACGACATAACAATATTGAACCAAGACTTTAGAGAGGTCAATCTTGATGACAATTATGGAGTAATGATTACGAATCCACCTTACGGGGAGAGATTGAAAAATGCCAATGTAAAAGATTTAGAGTTAGACTTAGGGAAAAAAATGAAAAAATTAAAAACCTGGTCCAACTATATTATTACAAGTAACGAAGAATTTGAAAAGAATTTTGGAAAAAAAGCAGATAGAAAAAGAAAGTTATATAACGGAAGATTAAAGGTAGACTATTATCAATTTTTTGGGCCAAAGCCTTCGAAGTAACGAGTGAGGTAGACGATGCTTAGAGAAAAAGGATTTAAGAATTATCACTTTGAAATATTAGATAATGTAGCGGATTTAGTAAGAATAAAAGATTTGGATAACAACATTATATATACTAATAATAATATTTTGGATAAAGTTCCCGTAAATGATACGAGAATGGAACTCAATGAATCTAAGTCCTATAAGGTTAGTATAGACACCCTAGAAGGTATTATGCAAACAGAGGAAAGAATTAAAGGTGTAGATTATTCTATAAAATCTTCTCCAATTTTTAATAATGAGGGAAAAGTAATAGCATCTGTTGAAGTATTTCGAGATGTGACAAGGGAACGAGAATTGGAAAAAGCCCTTATGGAAAGCACTCAAGAGATGGAAAAGGATTTAGTTTTTGCAAAGATGATTCAAAGGAGAATTCTCCCAAGCAAAGGAACTTATGGAAATATAGACATAGATTTCAGATACGAACCGTCTAAACACCTTAGTGGAGATATTTTCGATATATTTGAAATAGACGACGACAACATTGGGATTTATATCGTAGACGTCTCTGGACACGGGGTTGCCGCATCAATGCTAACTGTGTTTATAAGACAGATTATGTACACGATTTCATATATGAGTAAAAGTCCGTCGGAAATTCTACACAGACTTAAGAAAAAGTATGCAGAGTTGGAGCTAGCACCAGAAAGATACTTCACTATGTTTTTTGGGATTTACAATAAAAACACTAGGGAATTTAAATATGCCAATGCAGGGCACAACTCCATTCCATTTCTTTTTAACAAAGAAAGCATAACCATGCTGGTAAACTACGGGCTTCCCATTTTAGGGTTTGAAACTGAAAATTCCTATAAAGATAAAACCGTTAGACTTATACCAGGGGATTCCGTATTGATGTATACAGACGGTTTAATTGAAGCTAAAAATGAATTTGGAGAAGAGTTTGGAGAAGATAGGGTTAAGCGGGCAATCTTAGATACAAAGGGAAACCTTTTGGAAGAAATAGAGGTTAAACACAGTAATTTTATTGACTTAGAACAACAAGACGATATCGCTATGCTTTTGATAAAGGTTAATAATTAGGAGGAAAGTATGTCTTTATTTTTTAATTACGACAACGCATTACTAAGAGAAGGGGAAATTGAAGAGTTAGAAAAACTTGTTAATGGTGCCCATGAAGAGACCCAAGAAAGAATTGGCTTTGGCTCTGAGTTTTTGGGTTGGACAACACTTCCAACGGACGACGATAAAGATGAATTTCAAAGAATAAAAGAAGCCAGTGAAAAAATAAGAAATAACTCCCAAGTTCTAATAGTAATAGGAATAGGTGGTTCTTATTTAGGTGCAAAAGCTGTAATTAACGCTTTAACTAATAATTTTTACAACGAGATTAACGAACGAACAAAGGAAAACCCAAAGATTTATTTTGCAGGACAAAATATTTCTGAAAGTTATCTTGTAGACTTATACAATCTCGTAAAAGATCAAGATTTTTCAATTAACGTAATTTCTAAATCAGGTACTACTACTGAACCTGCTATAGCTTTTAGAATTTTTAAAGAATTATGTGAAGAAAAATATGGAGAAGAAGCAAAAGATAGAATATTTGTAACGACAGACTCAGAAAGAGGAGCGTTAAAACAGCTTTCTGACGATATGGGATATGAAACTTTTGTTGTTCCAGATAATATTGGCGGTAGATTTTCAGTATTGACGGCTGTTGGATTGTTGCCAATAGCAGTGGCAGGAATAGATATTGAACAGTTAATGGCAGGAGCAAAAGAAGGAGAGGAAAAATATTCCAACCCTAATTTATTAGAAAATGACGCCTATAAATACGCAGCAATCCGAAATATTTTATATAATAAAGGAAAGACTGTAGAGATTATGGCAAACTACACTCCAGAGTTGACTTATATTTCTGAATGGTGGAAACAACTTTATGGAGAGTCAGAAGGAAAAGACCAAAAGGGAATTTTCCCTGCAAGTGTAACTTTCACTACGGACCTTCATTCTATGGGGCAGATGATCCAAGATGGAAGAAGAAATATTTTTGAGACGGTATTATTAGTTAGGGAACCTGATAAAGATATAACCATAAAAGAGGCTATAAGTGATTTAGACGGACTTAATTATTTAGCCGGCAAAACTCTATCAGAAGTTAATAGAAAGGCTTTTGAAGGTACTATGGCGGCTCACGTTGAGGGAGGAGTTCCAAACCTAGTATTGGAAATGGATAAACTAGATGCTTTTAATCTTGGAAAACTAATATACTTTTTTGAAAGAGCTTGTGCTATATCTGGATATCTATTAGGAGTAAATCCATTTAACCAACCTGGAGTAGAAAAATATAAATCCAATATGTTTAAACTTTTAGGAAAGCCTGGATATTAAGAGAAAAGGAATGGAAATTTACATTTTTCCATAGAATATGATAAAATAGATATGTTAGAGATAATTGCCTGAATCCACAAATGTGGATTTAGTTACATAAAACGAGGTGAATAGATGTTTAATAAAGGAGATATAGTTTTCTATAAAAATATTGGAGTATGCAAAGTTGCTGATATTAAAAAACTAGACTTCGCAATGAATGAAGATCAAAAATATTATGTGATGGAGAGCATTTTCAAAAATGGTGTAAACTATGTTCCAGTGGGCGCAGGAATTGAAAATATTAGAAATATTATCACAAAAGAAGAAGCGGAAAATTTAATAGATATGATTCCTGAAATAGAAGCAGAACCAATTTTAGATTTAGTGACTAAAGAAATGACAGAAGTCTATGAAGAAATGATAAATTCAGAAAATCCTTTAGATCTATTAAAATTAACCTTATCAATAGACAAAAAGAAAGAAATTTTGGCAGAAGAAAAAAAGAAATTCGGAGCAATTGACGATAACTATCTCAAAAAAGCAATAGATATGCTTTTTGAAGAGATTGCTGCAGCTCTAGGAATGGAAAAAGAAAATATGCCACAATATATAGAAGATAGAGTAGGATATAAATTTACAGAATAAACAATAGCCTTTCGAAGTGAAGGGCTTTTTTATTTGTGATTGAAAATAGAATATTTGGTAATTAAATACTTTGGTGTTATAATTTACTTAATAAATTTGATGGAGAATGAAATGTTATTTGAAAAAATTATTAATTTAAATATAGGGGAAGTCTTAAAAGACGAACCCATGAAAAATCACACTACTTTTAGAATTGGCGGTCCTGCTGACATATTTATCAGACCTAAAGACGAGGAATCTCTAAAAAAGTTAATGAAATTTTTAAGGGATGAGAAAATTAATCTCTTTATACTTGGACAAGGATCAAACCTCCTCGTTTCAGATAAAGGAATTAGGGGAGTTGTCGTTTCTATAATGGATTCATTGACAGAATTAAAAGTAGAAGATGACATTATTGTTACAGGGGCTGGAAATGCCGTTCCTGCTGTAAGTAAATTCGCGCAAAGATGTGGCCTCTCTGGAATGGAACAGATTAGCGGAATTCCCGGCTCTATTGGCGGCGGAGTAGTCATGAATGCAGGGGCTTATGGTGGAGAGTTTAAGGATATTATAATTGATGTAAAAGTTTTAAACTCTAATTCTGAAGTAGAAATTATTTCAAATGAAGACATGAATTTTAGATATAGGGGAAGCGATGTCTTAGATAAAGGATATATCGTCTTGGGCACTCGCTTGCAGTTAAGGAAAAAGCCCCAAGAAGAAATTGATAGCTTAATGAAAGAACTTACAGATAGAAGGGTTTCAAAGCAACCTTTAAATTATCCTTCAGGGGGTTCTACTTTCAAAAGACCTGATGGATATTATGCTGCGGCTTTGATAGAAGAAGCTGGACTAAAGGGATTAATTCATAGGGGAGCGAGAGTTTCAGACAAACACTCTGGGTTTATAATAAATCACGATAATGCAGAATTTAGAGATGTTTTAGAATTAATTAGACTAGTTCAAAAAGAAGTTTACGATTATAGCGGAGTTATGCTAGAGCCTGAGGTTAAAATAATAGGAGAGGGAGTATGAAACTTCTAGGAGATTATCATACTCATACAGTCTATTCTCACGGAAAGAGCTCTGTAGAAGAAAATATAATTGAAGCTATCAACAAGGGACTTAAGGTAATTGCCATAGCAGAACACGGTCCAGGGCACATTTTTTATGGAGTTAGTTGGGAAAATTTAAGGAAGATCAAAAGGGAAATAGAAGAACTTAGAATTAAATATTCTGGTCAAATAGAAATTTTATTTGGCTTAGAAGCTAATATCATGGACTTTAAAGGGAATTTAGATGTAACTGTTGAGGAGGCAAAGGAACTTGATTTCTTAGCTTGTGGATTTCACAATGGGATTATTCCTAGAGACAGAATTGGAAAGATTCTTTACTCTCCAATAAAAGAACTTCAAAGATTATCTAAATCCTTTGAGAAAAAAGTTATAGACTATGCAACTGATACTATGATTATGGCAACCTATAACTACGATATAAAATTTCTAACTCATCCAGGAGCAAAGTTATTTGTGGATGCAAAACGATTGGCAAAGGAAATGAATCTCAAAACTCTTTTGGAGATAAACAACAAACATGGATATCTAGATGTTGAACAGTTAAAATCTTTAAAGGATTCAGATGTGAAGTTTATTATTAATTCAGATGCTCATAAGGCGTCAAGTGTTGGAAATGTAGATATTGCACTTAAAAGGTTAGAGGAATCAGGGATTTCAAAAGATAGGGTGATTAACATTGGCTAACGAAATGGATTTAATTGTAATTACAGGTATTAGTGGCGCGGGAAAATCTACTGCTTTAAACTGTGTCGAGGATTTGGGATACTATTCCATGGATAATATTCCACCCCAACTTCTTTCTAAATTTGTAGAATTATATCTAGAAACTGGCAAGAGAGCTTCTAAGGTTGCTGTCGTTTTAGACATAAGAACGAGAGAGTTTTTTGATGAAATAATCACAGAATTAAATCGAATAAAAGATTTGGGAATAAACTATAGATTAATTTTTCTAGATGCCAGCGATGAAAGCATAATCAAAAGATTTAAGGA
>JAEZYW010000064.1 GCA_023418835.1 Bacillota bacterium
CATCTATTTTAGAAGATGTGTTTTTAAATTATATGGGTATAATTTAACTGAGGTGATGAAATTAATGAAAATTAAATTTTATGGTAGTGCCAATACAGTTACTGGGTCAAACCACTGAATTGAAGTGGGAGATAAGAAACTTTTGTTGGATTGTGGGATGTTTCAAGGTGGAAGGGAAGAGGAGTTATTAAATTTTGAGGACTTTCCATTCAATCCCAGTGAAATAGATTATTTAGTTTTATCTCATGCTCACATAGATCATTCTGGGAGAATTCCTAGGTTGGTAAAGCTAGGGTTCAAGGGTAGAATTTTGACGACAAAGGCTACTTACGATCTTAGCAAAATTATGTTACAAGATAGTGCTCACATTTTGCAAGCTGATGTGGAGTGGGAGAATCGAAAACGAGAACGTGCAGGCAAAGAAATAATCGAGCCTTTATATACCGTAGAAGATACTTTCAGAGCCTTGAATTACTTTGAACAATATTTTTACGATCAATACATTAAAATAGATGAAAATTTTGTACTGAGATTTTTAGATGCAGGCCATATTTTAGGTAGTTCTATAGTGGAGTTATGGATAGAAGAAAAAGGAAAAACTACAAAATTAGTTTATTCTGGAGATTTAGGAGTAAGTAAACATGCCATTATTAAAAAACCTGAAATTGTAGAGAGTGCAGATTATTTAATCTTAGAATCCACTTATGGCAATAGAGTACATGAACCCTATGAAGATACCCACAGCAAATTGATTGATATAATTGAAGAGACAGCTAGTAGAGGCGGGAGTGTAATTATCCCTTCTTTTGCAGTGGGCAGGACACAGGAGTTAATTTATCAATTAAATATGTATTATGACTCTGATGAGGTGGAGGCTTATAAAAGAGTTCCCATTTATATTGACAGTCCATTGGCATTACAAGCCACAGAAGCTTATCAGAAAAATGCAGAACTTTTTAATGAGGAAACAAAGGAAAGAATTTTATCGGGAGATAATCCCTTCCAATTTCCAAATTTAAGATATGTTGAGACCGTGGAAGAGTCTAAATCTTTAAACAAATCTCCATATCCTAAAGTCATAATTTCTGCAAGTGGAATGGCAGATGCAGGTAGAATTAGACATCATTTAAAACATCACTTGTGGGATGCTAGAAACACCATTTTATTTGTAGGGTATCAAGCAATTGGTTCGACTGGTAGGAGAATATTAGACGGAGTCAACCCAATAAAAATCCTAGGAGAAGAAATCCAAGTTAAAGCACAAATAAAAGAATTGCAAGGTCTTTCTGCCCATGCTGACAAAGAGATGATACTAGACTGGGTGGGAAGCATTAAAGAAAAACCTAAAAAGATATTTCTAGTTCATGGAGAGCCAGACTCCACAGAAAATTTGAAATATGAGATTGAAAAGAAATTTCAAATTCCAACAGAAGTAGCATATAGAGGTGAGGTTGTGGAAATTTACGATCTTAAAGACACAACTTATGAAGAAAGAAAATCCACCTTTGATTTAACTAAGAGTTTGAATGATTCCGTTTCGGAAGTAAGGGAACTTTTTAACATATACAACAATTCTAGAAATGTGGAAATTGATGAGGAGTTTGCGATTAAAAATTACTCTAAATATAATGAGGCGCTACTGGATATAAAAAATAGATTGATGGAAATTATGATGATAGAAAACAAATAGTTCTCAGTAAGTGCAGTTAAATGTGCTGTTTCTCAATTTTTTAGTGATAAATTTAAAATAATGTGATATTATTTTATAGAATCAAATCTTATAGATTAATCTATAAAGAGAGGAATATATTATGAAAATATACGTAGTAGAAAATTACGAAGAATTGAGCAAAAAAGCTGCAGAGATTATTGCAAATGAAATGAGTATAAAAAAAGATATAGTTTTAGGTTTGGCAACTGGAAGTACACCAGAAGGAATGTACAAAGAGTTAGTCAACATGTATGAAAATGGCGAAGTAGACTTTTCCGATGTAACAACTTTTAATTTAGACGAGTATTACGGATTAGAAGATTATCATGAACAATCTTACCATTATTTTATGGACAAGCACTTATTGGGAAAAGTTAACGTCAAGGCGGAAAATACAAATATACCATCGGGATGTACCGATGATATTGAAAAAACTTGTAAAGAATATGATGAGAAAATTGAATCCTACGGTGGATTAGATCTTCAACTTCTTGGAATTGGAGTTAATGGACACATTGGATTCAACGAACCTGGTGATAATTTTGTAGGAGAAACCCATATTGTAGATTTAACAGAAGATACTTTAGATGCAAATGCTAGATTCTTTAAATCTCCAGAGGATGTTCCAAAGAAGTCAATTACTATGGGAATGAAGAGCATTATGAATGCAAAAAAAATTCTTTTAATCGCATCAGGTGAAGGAAAGGCAGAAGCTATTTATAAGAGTTTAAAAGGTCCAATCACTCCAAAAGTGCCTGCTAGTATTTTACAATTGCACAAAGATTTAATTGTAATTGTAGATAAAGAGGCTGGATCTAAATTATAAGAAAGTTGAAAGGAACTGGGTAGGGATTTAATGAATAAAAAAATAAAGAATTTCATTATTTATGGGGTATTTTTATTAATATTAGCTAGCTGTTTATTTACTCCTTGGTTTGGAGGGGAGTATTTATGGATGCCAGAAAAAAATAAACCTGTCCCATTTAGTGGAATTTATTTTAACATACCAACAAATATAAATAATTTAAAAATAAGAAGGTCAGAGAACACTTCCAATGGAATGGATTTAATAAGTTATGATGTAGAGTTCGAATACATTGGAAATGATTCTAGTATGAGAATTATTGGAAAACTTGGAGAACAAGCATTTTTTGGGGATTCCGTAGTTCCTAGACATAGTAAAGCTACTTTAAAAGGAGAATATGATGCGATAAATAATATTCTCTTTGACGAAAAACTTTCTTATGGAGATTTATATAAAAAACTGGAAAATTATAAATTTGCCTCTACCTCAGAAATAAGAGTTCCTTTGAGCGAAAGCGTAAAGGATTATAAATTTAGAATTAGTTATTTTCCTAAGGAATTAGTTTACTCTAACAATAATAAATTATCCACTCTATCTGTGTTTTTAACTAATGCTAGAGTGGACAATTTTACAGATTCCGAGCATATAAACCAAAGTGAAGTTCAAAGCTTCAATGAAAGTGGAATGTATGTCAATGTTTTGGAACAATATAACGAAGGAAAAATAAATAGCATAAATTTCTGGAGAAATGTAAATAATGTCATATTTATATTATCTACAATTGTAGTTTTAGGTTTAATTTGGCTAGATAGAACTTCTAATCCTTATATCTTAATTCCTTTAATGATGGCAAATGCATTAACCCTATATAGATTTTTTGAAATAGGGATTACAACTTATGGCGTCTTAATAGCATTTCCATTATTAGGAATTTTATCGGTAATATCTGGAAGGCTCATGTCTAGAGAAAATTTTGTATTTAATAAATACGACTTTACACAGTCTTTGGGTGGTGCAATTTTACTTTTAATATTTGCAATCCTACTTTACATTTTGCCAAAAACACTTTAAATACTCCCAAGGGAGTATTTTTTATTGTGAAAATTATGTGAAATTATTTAATCTTTTTAGGGGTTGTGGAAATCAAATATCATATAAGAATCGGGAAAATGAAATATACGTTTCAAAAACTTTTAAATTGTAAAAATTTCCAATGAATTTTAAGATGAAAAATTTGGTGGAAAACGTTATATTTACAAGAAATCAAAATAACACAACTAATGTTGTTAAAAAAATATATGAAAATAAATCGTTTTCCAGTTTTATATTTAAGACTGGTTAACTGTGATGATATCCACGTTTTAAACCGATTTCACAATCAATATCTAATTTGCAATAACAATTGTGTATGTTATAATATTGTTAGAATTTGGGAAAATGAAAAACATTGTTCACATTTAATTTAGGAGGTAGTTTATGGGAAAGACATTAGTATTGGGAGTAATCGGATCTGATGCTCACGCAGTAGGAAATAAAATCCTAGATGCGACATTGACAGAAGCAGGTTATAAGGTAGTAAATATTGGTGTATTATCATCACAAGAAGACTTTATAAACGCTGCAATTGAAACAAAGGCAGATGCAATTTTAGTTTCTTCTCTGTATGGACAAGGAGAACTAGACGTTGAAGGTTTAAAAGAAAAATGCGAAGAAGCAGGTCTTAACGATGTTTTACTTTATGTAGGAGGAAATATCGTAGTAGGTAAACAAAACTGGGATGATGTTCACGCAAGATTTAAAGATATGGGATTTGACAGAGTTTACAAACCAGGAACTTCTGTAGAAACTACAATTAATGACCTTAAAGAAGATTTAGGGGAATAAAATGAACTGCTATTTGTTTATTGATTTTGGGAGTACTTTCACAAAAATAACATTAGTAGATATAGAAAAAGAGGAGATTGTAGGAACTGAAAAATCATATACAACTGTGGATACAGATGTAACCATAGGATATGAAAAAGCTTTAAATAAACTTAAAGGAAAAGTAAATTTTGAAGAAGTTAATATAGTTCGTACAACTGCTTGTTCTTCTGCCGCAGGAGGTTTAAAAGTCGTTGCAATTGGTTTAGTTCCTGAATTGACAGCTGAGGCTGCTAAGAGAACTGCTTTAGGGGCAGGGGCTAGGATAATAAAAACCTACAGTTTTAAACTCAACGATTCTGAAGTAGATGAAATAAAAAATTCTGATATCGATATGATATTACTTGCTGGAGGAACTGATGGAGGTAATTCAGAATCTATAATTCACAATGCCTCTATGATCAGTAAACATGGAATTACGGTTCCTGTAGTAGTTGCGGGAAATAAAAGTGCTACAGATGAAGTTGTAAAAGCTTTTGATGGCAAAGTAGAATATCATATAACTGAAAATGTAATGCCAACTTTAAATCAAATAAATGTCGAACCAGCTAGGGAAACCATTAGAAATATCTTTATGGAAAATATTGTTAAAGCTAAAGGTATGACTAGGGTTTCGGAATTTCTAGATGGATTGACGATGCCAACTCCGGCGGCTGTTTTAAAAGCTGCAAGGGTTCTATCAGAAGGAACTGATAGGGAAGATGGCTTAGGAGATTTAGTAGTTGTAGATATTGGCGGAGCAACAACAGATGTTCATTCTATAGCCGATGGATTACCAACGAAACCAGGAGTGCAATATAGAGGACTTGAAGAGCCTTTTGCAAAGAGAACTGTTGAAGGGGATTTGGGAATGAGGTATTCTTCCCTTGCAGTTATGGAAGCTGCTGGTTATAGAATGGTAAGAAAATTTATCGATGAAGATAAATACGAAAATATAGAAGACGAGTTTAGAAGGCGTTACGAAAACACAGATTTTGTTGCAGTTGAAGAAAAGGATAAAGAATTTGACTTAGGAATGGCTAAGATTTGCACGTATCTTTCAATGGGAAGACATGCAGGTACTGTACAAATGATTTATTCTCCAATGGGAAATATTTACAATCAAGAGGGAAAAGATTTAACAGAGATAAGATATTTAATTGGTACAGGTGGAGTAATCATAAATAATGAAAAACCTGAAGAAATACTTAAATCTGGATTATTTACCATGGAACAACCTGACTCATTGAGACCTGAAGATCCAAAACTCATGTTAGATAAGGATTACATACTATCTGCTATGGGACTATTGGCTGGGATTGATGAAGATAAAGCTGTTAGAATGCTAAAAAAATATATAGTCGAAATTTAGGAGATAAAATATGGATGTAAAATTTAAAAAATGGACTGAAGAAGAATTTTTCAAAGAAAGAGAAGAAGTACTGGCATCTTGGCCTACAGGAAAAGAAGTAGACCTTGATGAGGCTGTTGAATTTTTAAAAAGTGTACCAGATGAAAAGAACTTCGCTAAAAAGATGGAGTGGGCAGATAAAAACGGTATAACAACTGCTCAACCTAGAGCTGGTGTTGCTTTAATTAGCGAACATATAGCTTTATTACAACATCTTCAAGACGAAGGTGGAGCTGACTTTTTACCATCTACAATTGATGCATACACTAGACAAAACAGATATGAAGAAGGGGAAAGAGGAATAAAAGAATCTCAAGCTGCTGGAAGATCTCTATTAAACGGATTCCCAGCTGTAAACCACGGGGTTTCTGGATGTAGACAAGTTTATGATGCAGTAGACTTACCACTTCAACTTCGTCACGGTACTCCAGACTCTAGACTTCTTGCAGAGATTGGACACGCAGGTGGATTCACTTCTAACGAGGGTGGAGCGATTAGCTACAACATTCCTTATTCCAAAAAAGTTAGTGTTGAAAAAACAGTTCACGATTGGCAATATTGCGATAGATTAGTTGGATACTACGAAGACAATGGCGTAACAATAAATAGAGAACCATTTGGACCTTTAACAGGAACTTTAGTACCACCTTCAACATCTAACGCTGTAGGAATTTTAGAAGCATTATTAGCTGCAGAACAAGGGGTTAAAAACATTACTCTAGGATATGGACAATGCGGTAACCTTCTTCAAGACGTAGCAGCAGTAAATGCATTGAGAGAACAAGCTAAAGAATACTTAGATGAGTATGGATATAAAGATGTAATTTTGACAACAGTATTCCATCAATGGATGGGTGGTTTCCCAGAAGACGAATCTAGAGCATTTGGATTAATTTCATTGGGGGCTGCAGCGGCTGCACTATCAGGAGCTACAAAAGTTATAGTTAAAACTCCTCACGAAGCAGTTGGAATTCCAACAAAAGAAGCAAACGCAGCTGGTATAAAAGCTACTAAAATGGTTCTTAACCTTTTAGAAGGTCAAAGATACGCAGACAGTAAAGCTTTAAGAAATGAAATTGAAATAATAAAAGCCGAAGTAAAATGTATGTTAGATGAAACATTAAGACTTGGTAATGGAGACTGGGCTGTTGGTACAGTAAAAGCATTTGAAACAGGTGTAATCGACATTCCATTTGGACCTTCAGATTACAATGCAGGTAAAATGTTACCAGCTAGAGATAATGAAGGATTTATTAGATACCTTGAAGTAGGAAATATTCCTCTTTCTAAAGACTTATTAGATTTCAACAAAGGTAAATTTAACGAAAGAGCTAAATTTGAAGGTAGAGATGTTACTTTCCAAATGACGGTTGATGATATATTTGCAGTAAGTAGAGGAAAATTAGTAGGAAGACCAGGAGATGATGTGAAATGAAAATTGAAAAAGTTATTTGCTCACCAGGATTGACAGGATTTTACTTTGACGACCAAAAAGCAATAAAGCAAGGTGCGGGACACGATGGACTTTTCTATGTTGGAGAACCAGCTACAGAAGGATTTACTAACATCAGACAAGCAGGAGAAAGTATCTCAGTTCAACTTATCCTAGATGACGGACAAGTTGCTTACGGAGACTGTGCTGCAGTTCAATACTCAGGAGCAGGTGGAAGAGATCCACTATTCCTAGCAGCTGATTTCATTCCAATAATTGAAAATGAAATAGCTCCAAAATTAGAAGGTAGAGAAGTTGACAGTTTTAAAGAAATAGCAGAAGAATTTGACAAACTAGAAGTTAATGGCAAAAAACTTCACACCGCAATTAGATATGGTATAACTCAAGCTTTACTAGATGCAGTTGCAAAATCTCAAAAACGCACAATGGCAGAAGTAATTCACGAAGAATACGGAGTTCAAACTCCAATTGAAAAAGTTGCTATCTTTACTCAATCTGGTGACGACAGATACGACAACGCTGACAAGATGATTTTGAAACACGCTGACGTTTTACCTCATGGATTGTTCAATAACGTAAAAGAAAAACTTGGGGAAAATGGAGAAAAACTTAAAGACTATGTTGCTTGGTTAAGAGATAGAATCAGCGAAAATAAAACTGAAGAAGGCTATAAACCAGTTTTACACATAGACGTATACGGTACAATTGGCGAAGCATTTGACAACGATACTATGAAGATGGCAGATTTCTTAACAGAATTAGAAGAAATTGCAGCACCTTATCATCTAAGAATTGAAGGACCAATGGATGTTGGTTCTAGAGAAGGCCAATTAGAAGCTATGGCAGCTCTTACAAAAGAAATAGATGCTAGAGGAATAAACGTTGAAATAGTTGCAGACGAATGGTGTAATACTTTTGAAGACGTTAAAGACTTCGTAGATAATAATGCAGGACATATGATTCAAATTAAAACTCCAGACTTAGGAGGAATTAACAACTCAGCTGAAGCTATTCTTTATTGTAAAGAAAATGGTAAGGGAGCTTACAGTGGAGGAACTTGTAACGAAACAAATAGATCATCTGAAGTTTTGACTAATGTTGCTATGGCTTGTGGAGCAGACCAAGTGCTGGCTAAACCAGGAATGGGTGTTGACGAAGGACTTATGATCGTTAACAACGAAATGGAAAGAGTATTAGCATTAGTTGCATACAGAAACAATAAATAAAGTTAAAACTAATAATTCAGAGGGTCTTTGGCTCTCTGAATTATATTTTATTAAAATATATTAAGGGGTAATTATGAAAACAATTCATGTAGATAAAATCACTGAAGAAGTTAAACGTATGGCAATAGAAGCTGCATACTTTTTGCCGGAAGACGTACAAAAATCTTTGGAAGATTCTAGAGAAAAAGATGACTGGCCATTGGCAAAAGAAATCCTTGATCAAATTTTAGCAAATGCTGAAATTGCAAGAACTGAAGAAGTGCCTATGTGCCAAGATACTGGTATGGCAGTAGTTTTTGTGGAAATGGGTCAAGACGTTCATGTTGAAGGTGGATTCATTGAAGATGCAATTAACGAAGGTGTACGTCAAGGATACGAAGAAGGTTATTTAAGAAAATCAGTAGTTGGAGATCCAATTGAAAGAGTAAATACAAAGGACAATACTCCTGCTGTAATTAAATATAAAATTGTACCTGGCGATGAATTAAAATTAATATTTGCTGCTAAAGGATTTGGTTCTGAAAATATGTCTAGACTGACTATGTTAAAACCTGCAGACGGATTAGAAGGAGTGAAAAAATTCATTCTAGAAACTGTTGAACTTGCGGGTCCAAACCCTTGTCCTCCAATAGTAGTAGGAGTAGGAATTGGTGGAACTTTTGATAAAGCAGCTGATATGGCTAAAGAAGTTTTAATGAGACCTTTAGATCAATATCATGAAAAAGAATTTTATGCCGATTTAGAAAGAGAACTAGAAGAAAAAGTTGCAAACTTAGGAGTGGGTCCTCAAGGTTTTGGTGGCAGAACTACTGCTTTAAGAGTAATGATAAAAGAATATCCAACTCACATTGCAGGTTTGCCTGTTGCAGTTAATATCAACTGTCATGCAACTAGACACAAAGAAGTAATTCTATAGGAGGAAAAAATGGCTATTAAACTTACAACACCACTTACAGATGATCAATTAAAGGATTTAAAGGCTGGAGATAACGTCTTAATCACTGGATATATATACACAGGTAGAGATGCTGCCCATAAAAGACTAGTTGAACTTCTGGACAAGGGAGAAGAACTTCCTATAGATGTAGAAGGCGCTATTATGTACTACGTTGGTCCAGCTCCAGCAAAACCAGGTCAACCTATTGGTTCTGCAGGCCCAACTACTTCTTACAGAATGGACTCTTATACACCACAACTTTTAGATCTAGGTCTTAAGGGCATGGTAGGAAAAGGAAAAAGATCTCCAGAAGTTAAAGAAGCAATGCTTAGAAATGGGGCTGTTTATTTTGCAGCAATTGGCGGAGCGGCAGCTCTTATTGCAAAATCTGTAAAAGAAGCTGAAATAGTTTGCTACGAAGATTTGGGAGCAGAAGCTATAAGAAAACTTTATGTTGAAGATTTTCCTGCAACTGTGGAAATAGATGCAAAGGGTGTAGATCTATACGAAGTAGGTCGAAAGGAGTACTTAGATTGGAAAGAAGAGAAATAGTAAGACCAGCTAGGGCTGGTTCTGTAGAATCAAATGATTTATTAGTAATAATTTCTCCTGCAGAAGAACTTTCAATTGATATCTCTAGTGAAGTTTCTCTTCAATATGGAGATGAAATTAGAAGAGTTGTGGAAGAAACTTTAAAAGAGCATTGTGTTGAAAAGGGACAAATTAAAATAGAAGATAAAGGTGCTTTAGATTTCACAATTAGGGCAAGAGTAGAAGCTGCAATATTTAGGGGGTCTAAATAATGGCTTATAAGAGTATGCTATTTATGCCTGGGAATAATCCGGGAATGTTATGTAGTTCTTCTATATTAGGAGCTGATGCTGTAATTATAGATTTAGAAGATGCAGTAAGTGCAGGTGAAAAAGACGCTGCTAGAATATTGGTTAGAGAATACCTTTCCAATTTTGATAAAAGTTCTACGGAGGTTTTAGTAAGAATTAATCCAACTGATACTCCATATTTTTATGATGATGTTGAGATGTTGGTTAACATGGAAATAGATTCTATTATGCTTCCAAAAGCTTCAGTGGAAAGTGTAAAAGAAATAGACAAGTTATTAAGTGAAAAAAATTCCAACTTAAAAGTTTTTGCTCTAATAGAAACTGCTATGGGAGTAGAGGATTCATTAAATATATTATCTGCATCAGATAGAGTTATTGGAGTTTTACTAGGTGCAGAAGATTTAACTTTGGATTTAGGAGCAGAAAGAACGAAAGCTTCCGAAGAAATTCGCTACTCTAGACAAAAAATTGTAGCCGTTTCTAAAGCTTTAGATATTCAAGCAATAGACACGCCTTTTACAGACACTGACGACATGGAAGGTTTGAAAAAAGATGCCGAATTTGCAAAGGCAATGGGAATGACTGGTAAGGCGGCAATTAGTCCACGCCACGTTATGACAATTAATGACGTCTTTTCACCTACAGATAAAGAAGTTGAACACGCAGTAAGAGTTTGTGAAGGTGCAATTGATGCAAAAGAAAAAGGATTGGGAGCTTGGTCACTGGATGGCAAGATGGTAGATGCTCCGATTATTAAAAGAGCAGTTAATTTATTAAGACCTACCACCTATTTTAAGGAGGAATATAATGACTTACTTTGATGAAAAATTAAACAATGTGGAAATTTTATCCAAAGAAGATTATCCTCAAAAGGGACCAAGAAGATCAAAAGTTAGAGAAAATTTACCTAAATTGATAAAAGAATTGGGAATTAAAGATGGAGATAGCATTTCTTTTCACCATCATTTGAGAAATGGAGATAAAGTTTTAGTGCAAGTTATGAAGGCTATACAAAATGCTGGAATAAAAGACATAACTTTAGTTGCCAGTTCCATATTCCCAAGTATGGCTTCCATTGTAGACTTATTAGAAGACGAAACAATAACAAATATTGTAACTTCTTATATTTCTGGTCCAGTTGGAGAAGCTGTAAGTAAGGGAAAACTTAAAGGCGGAATTGTAATGCAATCCCACGGAGGACGAGCTAGGGCGATTCTTTCTGAAGAAGTGCCCATAGACTTTGCTTTTATAGCTTCACCTTCTTGTGATGTAAAGGGAAATATCTCTGGCGTAAATGGAACCAATTCCTGTGGCGCAATGGGATATGCCATTAGTGATGCGATAAAAGGAAAAACTACAATTGCAGTGACTGACTATTTGGCAAGTTATCCCAATTATCCAGCTGATATAACAGAAGATTATATAGACTATGTATTAAAAATTGATACAATTGGAGAGAAACCTGGAATACTTTCAGGTACAACTATGATAACTAAGGATCCAGTCGGTCTTAAGATAGCCCAAGATACTTTAAAAGCAATGATAGCTACTGGTCTAGTAAAAGACGGATTGAGTTTCCAAACTGGAGCCGGTGGTATGTCCCTTGCAGTAGCAGACTACTTAAGGGATTACATGATAGAAAATGAAATAAAAGGTAGTTTTGCTTCTGGTGGGATAACTGGGTATTTAGTTGAAATGCTAGAAGAAGGTTTATTTGAGGCTCTATTTGATGTTCAATGCTTTGATTTAAAAGCCGTAGATTCAATTGGACGCAATGAAAATCATTTAAGAATGAGCGGATCACAATATGGGAATCCTGATGTTTCTTGTGTTGTAGATAATCTAGATATAGTAATTTTAGGTGCTACCGAAATAGATACTGACTTTAATGTAAATGTAACTACTGGTTCACATGGTATGTTAATG
>JAEZYW010000095.1 GCA_023418835.1 Bacillota bacterium
GATTTATATACGATACGCTTTTAGATTTAAAGTTTAAAATTTCTCCCAGCTCTTTTTATCAAGTTAATTCAGCTCAAACAGAAATTCTCTATAATAAAGTTATAGAACTTGGAGATTTCAAAAAAAGCGATAGAGTACTGGATGCATACTGTGGAATAGGAACAATAGGCACGGTAGTATCTAAACACGTGAAAGAAGTAATTGGCGTTGAGAATAATGATAAAGCTGTAAGAGATGCAAATATCAATAAAAAGGTAAATGATATTGAAAATATAAAATTTATTACTGCAGACGCAACGGAATATATAGTGGAAAATTATAAGGAAGATTTTGATAAGGTAATAATGGATCCACCAAGGGCAGGATCTACCAATGAATTTTTAGAAGCCTTAATTAAAATGGCGCCTGAAAAAATTATATATGTTTCTTGCAATCCAGATACACTGGTTAGAGATTTAAAGGTTTTAGCTTCTAAATACGAGGTAAAAGAAATTCAACCAGTGGACATGTTTCCTTTTACAAAACACGTTGAAACTATTTCATTAATTGAAAGAATTGGGATTAAATAATATGAAACGTTTAAATTATTGGAATCATAACGTGGCTTATTATAACTGGATAAATAAAAAGATAGGTAATAGAAAAAAGATACTTGATGTGGGCTGTGGCGATGGAGAATTAGCAAAATATTTAATCAATCCATACAGAGAAATAACTGGAATTGATACCTCTAGAAGCTGTATTGAAAAAGCAAATAAGGATATTGGTAGTGATCTAAATTTACGTTATTATTGCACTTCCTTTGAGGATTATAATTCCCAAAATGAATTTTATGATGCAATATTATTTGTCGCTTCCATTCATCACATGGATATGGAAAATGCCATTAATAAAGCAAAAAATTTGCTAAAGATAAATGGAATTTTAATAGTTGTTGGACTATATAAACCTTCAACACTTTTTGATTGGATTTTAGAAGTTTTAAGAATATTGCCTTGTGCTATTAGTTCTTTATTGTATGGATATAAATCTTCTGAAGACATGGGAGTACCGACATCTTATAACTTTCTTGATCTATCTACTATTAGAAATTTGATCCGAAAAAACCTCCCTGGTTCAAAATTAAAGCCAGGATTATATTATCGCTATAAACTAGCGTGGATTAAAGACTAATGGTGTAAATTTATAAATTATTAGGATGTGCTCAAATGGCGCCTGAAAAAATTATATATGTTTCTTGTAATCCAGATACATTGTTGAGAGATTTAAAGGTTCTAGCTTCTAAATACGAGATGAAATAGTAGGTGAATTATATATTATAAGTGAGCATTAGTAAAATGTGTGGAAAGAGTATTTATAGATTTTTCCTAAAGGGGAGGTTTTTCATGGAAAAGAAATATATACAATCAGAGCAAGGGAGAGTATATTATTGGATAGGTGGAAATTTTAGTGAAAATGCAAATTTAACTCCAGAACCTAAACATACGACAATATCAGGTTCCAAGATATGGATAGGCGACAATGAATCTAATAGACCGGCATCTATAACTGTTAGATTAGTAGATAAAGAAACTGGAATAGCAGTAAAAGAAACTTTGGTTACAAAAGAAACGGACTGGAAATATGAATTTACAGATGTATTAGAACGAGATTCAAATGGAAAAACATATGAATACGTGGTTAGAGAAATTGTCCCAAATGGCTATATAGTAAGATATGATGGATGGACAATAATAAATGAGTTAAAACCAGAAACACCAAGTCCAAGAGAAGTAATATTTTCTAAACAAAATCTTGGTGGACAAGAGCTATCAGGAGCGAGAATTCAACTTCTAAAAGATGGAATAGCTGTCAGAGAGTGGATTACAAATGGAAGGGAGAGCAGATTCGTATTAGAAGCTGGAAATTATGTATTCAGAGAAATAGTAGCTCCAGAAGGATACGAGATATCTACAGAGATTCAATTCACAGTAAGTGATTACGGTGAGATTACAAATATATTTGTACAAGGAGATAATAGAGTTATTGGTTCATATATTGTAATGGTCGATAATTATAAACCCATTCCAGGAGAACCCGAGAGACCAACTCCGAAAGAACCAGAAGAGTCTATCCCAGAAGAACCAGGTAAACCAACTCCAGAACAACCTGGCAAGCCAATTCCACAAGAGCCTCATAAGCCAATCGAAAAGCCTATAGAGCCGCAAATGCCTTGGCAACCCCAGATCCCAGGAGAACCCCAAAGACCTTATTATGGGGCACCAAAAACAGGGGATGGATTTGCAATAGGCATGTATGGAAGCTTAATAGCATTAGCTGGTGGAGCCTTAACTTTTCTAAGAGTTAAAGATAAAAAAGACGAAGAATAGAATAAAATCCTAATTCAATATTTTTGAAATGATTATGATGAAATCCCTCACAATTGAGACAAATAAACTTAATTTAGAGGGATTTTTTATTTAATCTAAAGTTTCTAGACCCCATATTGGGTATATATAAAATATAACAAAATTAATAGAAAAAGAGGAGAGGATTTATGAAAATCACTATTGGAGATTATTTGATAAAAAGAATTAAAGAGTTGGGAATAAAGCACATAATTGGAGTTCCTGGAGATTTTAATTTACAGTTTTTAGAACAAATTAGAAAGTCCGAAGGAATAGAATTTGTGGGTGCCTCCAATGAATTAAATGCTGCTTATGCAGCTGACGGATATGCAAGGGAACATGGAATATCGGCTCTTTGTGTAACTTATGGTGTGGGAGATTTGGGAGCAATTGGTGGTATAGCAGGTTCGGCAGCCGAGCATGTACCTGTAATTTCCATTTCTGGTTCTCCCCCTTTATATGCCAAAAGGCTTAACTATAAGGTTCACCACAGTTTAGCAGACGGAGACTTTTCTAATATTTCAAATAGTTACGAAGAGTTCACAATTGTACAAACGCTAATCACACAACAGAATGCAAAAGAAGAAATAGACCGAGCTATAAGGGCTGCAATGAGGTATAAAAGACCGATAAATATTCAGTTGCCTTCAAACTTATCTTACTATGAAATAGAAGTTGAAGACGAAGAGTTACTTCAAGACTCTTATGTAAGCGATGAAAAGAGTTTAACAGAGACGGTAGAATCTATTCTGGAACTTTATAAAAAAGCAAAATCCCCTGCGGTTTTAATTGACATGGATGTGGATCGTTATGAAGTTACAGAGGAAATATTGGAATTTATTGAAAAAACTCAAACCCCATTTGCCCAAATGTCTACTGGTAAAAGTATACTAGATGAAAATCACCCCTTATTTATTGGAACATACAAGGGTGAAGACTCTGAAGAAGATGTTAAAAAAAGAATAGAAAACGCAGATTTTGTTCTTTCAGTTTCTCCAAGATTTATTGAGTGGAACTCGGGAACTTATACAGATGATCTTCCAGAAGAATATTTAGTTAGATTGGAAAAAGACTACACTTTTGTAGGAGATGAAGTTTTTGAAGGTATAGATATTAAAGAGGTTTTAAACCTAGTATTGGAAAAAATCGAAACCAGTCATGACAAGAAAAATATTGAGAAAAAAGAACCTGAAAGATTTGAAATTGATCCAAATAAAAAGTTAAATCATAAAGATTTTTGGAGACAAGTCCCACAAATTTTTGAAGAAAACAATTTGATTTACGGAGAAACTGGAACTCCTAGTCAGGCTTTAGGTGAGGTGAAAATGCCAAAAGGCACTAAGTATATTGCCTCTTCAGTCTGGGGAGCTATTGGATTTACTCTTCCAGCACTTTTTGGAAGTTTACTTGCCAATCCAAATAGAAAACAAATTTTATTTATTGGAGACGGCTCTTTCCAAGTAACTGCCCAAGAGTTATCTAGAATTTTGTATCACGATTTCAACCCGATAATTTTTCTAATAAACAACGACGGTTATACAATCGAAAGATATATAATGGGAATGGACGCAAATTATAACGACATACCTATGTGGAAATATAGCAAACTTCCAGAGGTTTTGATAAAGGACAATAAAATGCTGACCTTTGAAGTTAGGACCCAAGGAGAGCTACAAGAAGCCTTGGAAAGAACAAAAAACGCAACCCATGGAGTTTTTATAGAAGTTCACCTAGATAAAAAAGATGCTCCCGAACCTTTAAAGAAATTTGGACCGTCAGTGGCAAATTTCAATTTTGGCGAAAGAGGAATGGAAGACATGGGAGAAGAAGACAGAATAGAAGACAAATAAACTATAAATTTAAATGGCTCTGATTTATTAAAAGAGTCATTTAAATTTTTGTTATAATATTTATAAGAAAGTAATAAAAATATATGAACAATTCTGAACGCAAAATTACAAAGAAAATTTTAATTAAAAACATTTGGAAAATTTTATATGGATTCACTTTAATTGCCGGCATTTTAGGAATATTGGCCCAAGATATATCCTATTTTCTTTTTAAAAATCTGTCAATTCCTTTAATGGTAGGTTTTTTTGTGCCCACTTTTTTAAGCTTAATATTATTTATACTTCCACCAATTTTTATCTATAAATCTAATAAGATAAGAGAAATAAATCGAAAAGGATTTAATGCATATTTAGCAATAAATGCAATTTTAGGATTATTGATTTCTTCATTTTCAATAATTGTTTTTATAGCTTGGTTAGGTTGATTAAATTTATAATTAAGAAATCCATATTGACTCCATAGAAAAGTTATTTTATAATTCATACATCAAATAAAATTGATATGAGGAGATGAGATTATGGATCTAGAATCAGTAGCAAAAGTTTTTAAGGCCCTCTGTGATGAAAAAAGATTAAATATAATACAACAATTAATTTCTGGAGAAAAATGCGCCTGTATGTTATTAGATGATTTAAACTTTACACAATCAGGTCTTTCATATCAAATGAAAATTTTAACTGAATCCGGCTTGGTAAACGGCAGAGAAGATGGAAAATGGGTTTATTATAGCATTAATGATGAAGGTTGTATGAATGCAATAAAATTATTATTAGAAGTAACAAATACTTCTGACAAGATAAAGGTCGCTAAGGAGTGACTTTTTTAAAACAAAATATATCAAAAATATTTGATGGGAGAAGAGTGTAGTTATAATGTGGCAATTTATTCAAAATCAACTTCTGGGAATGAAGTGGTTAAATGACTTAGTGGGTAGATTAATTAGTGAACTTGGAGTTGATATCAGTTCTAAATTTGGCGGGAGTTTACATTTTTTTGTTTACGACGTAATAAAAATTACAATATTATTATGTACCCTGATTTTTATTATATCCTATATACAAAGTTATTTTCCCCCTGAAAGAAGCAAAAAAATACTTGGGAAATTTAAAGGGATATGGGCAAATATAATGGCAGCTTTATTGGGAACTGTAACACCCTTTTGTTCTTGTTCCTCCATTCCTTTGTTTATTGGATTTAGTTCAGCAGGCCTTCCCCTTGGAGTGACATTTAGCTTTCTAATTTCTTCTCCAATGGTGGACTTGGGAAGTTTGGTTTTGCTTACGAGTATATTTGGAATAAGAATTGCAATTGCCTATGTAATTTTGGGTCTCATAATTGCTGTTATTGGCGGTTCAATCATAGAAAAGTTAAAAATGGAAAATGAAGTAGAGGAGTTTATTCGAAAGGCTCCAAGGGCTAGAGAGATGGAGTCGATAGCCCGAAAGAGGAAAGATAGAATAGATTTTGCCGGCAATCAAGTT
>JAEZYW010000137.1 GCA_023418835.1 Bacillota bacterium
ATACTAGGACCTTCAGGTTGTGGTAAGTCCACACTTTTAAGAATGATAGCAGGATTAACTTCTATTACTGAAGGAGAGCTATACTTTAATGACAAATTGATGAATAAGGTAGCTCCCAGTGACAGAGATATCGCTATGGTATTTCAATCCTACGCCCTCTATCCCCACATGACAGTATATGATAACATGGCATTTTCTTTAAAAATGAAAAAGGAAAGAAAAGAAATTATTCATGAAAGAGTTTTAGAAGCTGCTAAGGTCTTACAAATAGAAGAATATCTATATAACAGACCTTCTGATATATCTGGTGGGCAAAGACAAAGGGTCGCTTTAGGTCGTGCTATGGTTAGAAATCCAGGAGTTTTTCTAATGGACGAACCCCTTTCTAATTTAGACGCAAAACTTAGAGAGCATATGAGAGTGGAGCTAGTTAGACTTCATAAACAATTAGGTACGACAACTATATATGTAACCCACGACCAAACTGAGGCAATGACAATGGCAACTAAGATTGTCCTTCTAGACGCAGGAAAAATTCAACAAGTTGGAGCCCCAGAAGAATTCTATTCTAAACCTGCCAATCTTTTTGTAGCAGAATTTATTGGTTCACCTACTATTAATATTTTTAAAGGATCTATTGTGAATGACAAATTTGTAAGCGATTCGGGAGTAATCGTAGTTGAACCTAAAGAAGAAGATTTGAAATTACTAAGAGATTATGAAAATAAAAAAGTTTTTATGGGAATACGAAGCGAAAGATTTTTGTCAGAAAAGAAGGAAAAAAATAATTTCCAAGCAAAAATAGATGTAGTTGAAAATTTAGGAAAAGAGAAATTATTATATACCATTTTAGAAGATGGAACTAAGTGCACCATGAGCGTTCCTGGACACTTCGAATATCAAATGGAAGAAGTCCATAACTTTACTTTTGACCTAGATGCCCTACACTTTTTTGACGGCGAAACAAAACTCAGAATAAATTAAATAGACAAATAAAAGACAGGAGACATAACAATGGTTATCTCCTGTCTTATTTTAATGATTTTTGTTCCAAATTTATTCGGAAATATTTCTACCTAAATTTTACTATACTATTTCTTTACCCATTAAAACAAAAGTCTCTTTTATTTTTTCATCTAAATAATTCCAAATATCTTCAGAAAATTCTTTCAATGGTATCATCCTTTTGACAATGGCAGAATATGTCACGCTTTCATTATTCCAAGTTCCACCATTATTATTTAAATTATTGAGTAAAGGTTGCATTCTATCCATGGCATTTGCAAATTTTGATTCAGGAGTAGAGTTTTCTTCAAACTCTCTCCAAAGACTGTGAAAAAATTCTCCCTTTTCTACTGGGAGCATACCGAAAATTTTATCCGCTGCTTCGGATTCCCTCTCGGCCTTATCTCCATTTCCTTTGACGTCGTAGCAAAAGGTATCCCCTGCATAAATCTCCACTAAATCGTGAATTAAAAGCATCTTTAAAGTATGACCAAGATCCGTTTCTTCTTTACAATAGCTGTGAAAAACCATTGCCATTGCAGAAATATGGAATGAATGCTCTGCGTCATTTTCATAAATATCGTGGCCTATATGCTTTGTTCTTCTTAAAATCCTCTTCATTTCATCTAAGAGGATTGAAAACTCAATTTCTTTTTCTAAATTTTTCATTTTCTCTCCAATTAATTAAACTAATCCTCTATCTCTCCACAAATATTATATCCTCTTATTACAAAGATTTCTATTTATTTTCTCATAAATAATATGTGGAATTACACCAAAAAATAAAGTTGAATAGAAAGCGAAAAAATAATAATCTGGATGTCGTAATATAAAGGAATTTCCAATTAGTCACCATTTAATGGCGAAAAACAAAAATAAATTTATATTACTTAAAATCAGTATATTTCAGCAATTGGAACGGTAAATATAATACCTATACCTGAATCTTCATCTTCTTGAAGTTTTTTAAGTTCTTTAATAACATTGTTCAACTTATCTTCATCTCTAATAACACTAAAAATTGTTTTATTATATACGTGACTATCCTTTAAAAGATTTTTTAACGAGCCGAATAGGGGCAAATCAGTTATCATGTCATTGACGATTGTGCTTCCCATCCCTTGGCTTTCTAAAATCGTTGCACCTCGAACACCACAATCTGTGAAAACGGATAAAACATCCTCTAAATAATCAGGATTATTCAAAATTAAAAACAGTACTTTCATTTATTTACACTCCCTCTTTATAGCTATAATGTCAGCTTCAAATTTTCATTTCAATAGACTATCTGTAAGATTTCAAAATATTTAGTCTTCAATAGTTTCTTCAATCTCCCCTGCCTTTTTCAGGGCATATTGGGCGAATATTGGACCTGAAGTCTCATATATTAAAATACTAAACATAATAATTGTAGTAATTGTTGCAGCATATTGTGGTAGCTGCTGTCTAACTAGAATTAATAGCCCTATGGAAATTCCCCCTTGAGGGAGTAAAGCAAATCCTAAATATTTTCTCACTGAGTCCTCTGCTTTAACGTAAGTTGAACCAATGACACTTCCGAAATATTTACCAAATCCACGAGCAAAAACATATGCAGTACCTATTAATCCAACGTCTCTTAAAATACTTAGATTAAGAGATGCTCCAGCCAAAGTGAAAAATAAAATGTAAAAAGCGGGAACAAAATTGTTGACAGAGTTAAGAATCTTATCCGTTCTAGGTAGTAAATTAACTAATGTAGTACCTATGACGATATTGCAAAGCAACGGAGAAAGACCTAGCCAAGTTGAAATCCCCATACCTAAACCAATAGCAATAAGAGAAGATATTTGATAGTCATCATGGGTTTTTAACTTTTTCAAACTGAAAGATAAAACTACTCCAATTGCAAAACCAACTACTATTGATCCAAGTATTTCTATCCCTAAACTCCTTAAAAGCTGAGTAATAGAAAACTTCACACCGCTAGCTGCCATCTTTGCCAAAGCCAAAGCTATACCAAAGGCAACAATTCCTAAAATGTCATCTAAAGCCACTACTGGTAGCACTGTCCTTTCGAGGGGCCTTTAGCCTTGTATTGTCTTATTACTAATAAAGTAGTAGCAGGAGCCGTTGCAGCAGACATAGATGCCAATACTATGCTAAATGCAAAGTCTTGGCGAAATATAAAAAACATAACCGAAAATACTAAGACAATTGCTCCAATTACTTCCCCAAAAGCAATCCAAAATATTCTCTTTCCGTATTTCTTCATATCATTGACAACGAATTCGCTTCCTATATTAAAAGCTATAAAAGCAAGGGCAAGTTCGCTGATAATCTCTAAGACCTTTATGTCTTCTAAACTAACTATATTTAGAAATGAAGAACCTAGAAATAAACCTATGAGTAAGTATCCGGAAACGTTGGGCAGTTTCAATAGCCCTACAAATTTCCCTCCGATAAAACCTACTGCCAAAGCAATCGTGATTTTTAATACAATGTTCAATATAATCTCCTCCAATAACTTGCGAATAAATTGTGCAATAAAAATGGACACAAAAAAATCGCATTACAACTAACACGCTTGGAACTCTCCTATGAGGTTAGCTGACGGGTGAGGGCATCCAAGTAGCCCTTCTAAGGATAGATTAACCCCAAACTCGACTGGTTTCCCCACTACTGTTAATATTCGGAGATTACTATATATAAGTATGTCATAGATAATATATTTGTCAAGTATATGACTTGATATGGTCATCGACATCTATTTTTTATATTGGCTTAATATTTTTCAACACATTTTTACTTTGATATTTCTATAACTCCAGAGCAATGGGATATCTCAGTAAAGCTAATATTTTTATTAAACAAAAATTTTTTTAACTCTTCAAAAACAAAGTAAATTTCTTCATCGTCCTAAATCTCATTATAGTTTGCTTTGCATTTTTCTAACAATTCTCTTGTTTTAAAAGCTATATCACCGATGATAATTTTGCCATCCTCATTAAGGTGACTTTCAAGTTTTTCAATAAACGTAATTTTCTCTTTATCTTCTAAATGGTGCATTGCATATGTGCTAATAATGAAATCAAAGGAAATATCTTTAATTTCTTCAGGTAACCCTTTTGAAAAATCATATCTAATTAAGTTTGCAAGGGGCATTTTTTCTTTTGCTATTTCTATCATATTTTGCGAGAAGTCTATGCCATATATTTGATAACCATCATCATATAGTTTTTTAGTTAATATTCCTGTACCAAATCCAATATCTAGTATTTTTGCCTTTTCTCTCTTGCGGACTAAATTATAAATAGTATTTAAAACGTCTTTATAACCTGCAAATGGATATTCATTATTTTCTTCACTTAATTGAACACTATTGTCATATCCATCTGCCCATAAATCAAAACCTTTGTCATCTAACATTTAATAATTTCTACTTTTTTTGTAATCTTAAAAGTCCAGATTATAGAAATATAGGGTTGCCATCCATAAAATTATGGACAGAATAGCCCTCATAACAACACCTGTCCAATATGTTTTCTTTGAATCCTTCATCTTGTTAACAAGATTAGAAGTCTTTTCACTAAACTGTTCATAAAAGAAGACCATGCCAATTGGCTTAATAGAACCAAGGGTCAACAGAAACGCCAAAATCCAAACTGATCTTATTTGCAGCTTAAAAGCAAAATACCAAACAATAAGAACGGCAATTAACCCAGCTAACCCCGCATAAAAATACCATTTAGGGCGTACCCGCTTTAAATTCGCCTCGGTCTCTGCCGCAAAAAAGAGTTCTGGTTTAACTATCTGGATAATCGTCCAAACCGTGCTTCCCAAGGACAAAGTCCCCAATAAACCAATTATAAACCACATATAAATACCTCCTCGTATAATAATGTTGTAGTTAAAAAACTACATTTTCTTTTCTATCCCATACTCATTATGGGATAATATTGGTATGGATAGAGGTCGTAGTTCACCTTATATAATGTATTTAGGTTGTTAAAGGTAACCTATAATCCTTTTTCAACTAATTATTATTCAGTTTTTCTGTATAATAATGTTATTAGATAGAGTGTACTCGTTCTC
>JAEZYW010000170.1 GCA_023418835.1 Bacillota bacterium
GTGATAGATTGCAAGAAGTGTACAAGCATAATGGCAAAAATGAAGAAAGACTCACCTCTTTAAACGAGCATATCTCGGAAGAATATGAAATTTCCACCCCCGAGTATGTGGAAATAGATAGGGGAGATTTTTCCTTAGACGGATATATTATAAAACCCATTGGCTTTAAAAAAGACAAAAAGTACAAAACTATTTTGCAAATCCACGGAGGTCCAAAAACCGTTTTCGGCTCTGTGTTCTTTTCGGAAATGCAATATCTAGCAGCCCTTGGATATGTAGTTATTTACACTAACCCGAGGGGATCTGATGGTAAAGGAAATGATTTTTCAGATATTAGAGGAAAATACGGAACGATTGATTATGATGATTTAATGTACTTTACTAAAGAAATGGCAAAGAGATATGATTTTATAGACGAAAAGCACATGGGAGTAACTGGGGGATCCTATGGCGGTTATATGACAAATTGGATTGTAGGCCACACGGATTATTTTAAAGCGGCAGTTACCCAACGAAGCATTTCAAATTGGACTTCGAAATTTAACACCACAGATATTGGATATTATTTTGTAGAAGACCAAGTAAAAGCATCTCCTTGGAAAGACATGGAAAAACTTTGGAACAACTCTCCTTTAAAATATGCAGACAAGGTAAAAACTCCAACACTAATTATCCACTCGGAACAGGACTTTAGATGTGATGTGGACCAAGGTTATCAATTCTTTACTGCATTAAAATACCACGGAGTGGAAACGGAAATGCTTATGGTTAGAGGTGAAAGCCACGGACTTTCAAGGGACGGAAGACCTAGACAAAGAATTGAAAGATTAAAGGCAATGGCAGATTGGTTTGAAAAACACTTGTAGAGGCTAGTTTAGAATTAAGAGTTGGCTGCGCCAATTTAGATAGCAACTAGTAAGGAGTAATTGCTTACGGCAAATAATAGCAAATTTGTTTGATAAAATAAAATTGCACAAAATGGAGATTCTGAAAAAATTTGTAAAATTATCTGCGACGAAAAATCTCCCAACAGTGTTCACATGAGCGGTTAGTTGGGAGATCTTTTAAGTTAGAATATTTAGCTATAGAGGAATGTTTAAACGTCAGCGCGGCAATAGCGCAATGTGAACCCGTCAGCATCAGTCCGCCGTTGGAAAGGGATAGGATAAAATTTTATAGCCTTCAATTTTTAGTTGGGAATTTTGAGGAGTAGAATATAATTTTTAAATTTTTGAGTACATCGGAATTTTGTAATTTTATTTTTTATTTAATAGTCAGCATCATCTACGATGATGTCGGTATGCGCTGGAAAACATCCTCTACACATTTTATTAAAAGATTTTGAAGGCGTTAAATAAAAAGAAAGGTAATTTAAATTAGAAAGATTAGATTATGGAATGTAGAAGATTGTCTGATAAGGATATAAATGAAATTTCTAAATTATATGTGGATTATTATAATAACCATGAAGATGGTTGTTGGACTTTAGAAAAAGCAACAAAGAGAATTTCTCAATATATAACAATAAACGACTCAATGTGTCTAGGAATATATGAAAACCAAAATTTGATAGGATTTGTTTTGGGATATTACAAAGTTTTTGACGATATCATAGGATACTATTTAGAAGAAATCGTCATCGATGGCAAATTCCAAAATAAAGGTCACGGAAGTTTTTTAATAAAAGAGTTAGAAAAAATAGTTGATTCTGATGGAGCTTCTATCATCGAGCTTTCCAGCGTAAACGATGAAAAACATATGCATTTTTACAAAAAATTAGGTTTTTTTGTATCTAAAAACATAATCCTTATGGGAAAATTCTTAAAATAATTCACAAAATAAAAACGTCAGATTTTCATTTTAAATGAATTTATCTGACGTTTATTTTTTTAATAGTCGTCTGGATTTCCCCCTGCTTGTCTTATGCAAGCCCTAGCTCCTTGAATAATTCCTTTGCTAGTTTCCGTTGCTCCAGAAACTGTATCGATTTTTGCAGATTGGTCGTGAAGAACCTTGTAAGGAATGTCTGTCATAGCCCTTTTAGAAATTTGGCTAGTTTCGTTATGTTCTCTCACTTTAAATCCAGTAATTCTTCCATTTTCAACTGTCATTTCCACAGTTATATCTCCAACAAATCCTGGATTTGTCGAAGTGTAAACTCCGTCTTTTAAATCCTCTTTGTCGTAATCTTCAAAAAAGTGAGGATCGGGAGTTTCTGTAGCCACAGCATCTTTTGGTTTTTCGTTTCCTATGTTAATCAGTATAATCATAAGGGCGATTGCCACTGATCCTAGGAGCAAAACTAATCTTCTTCTTTTTCTCATACTACACTCCCTCGAATCTTTGGCTTACGCCTTCTAATTTTTCAATAATCGGCAAATGATATGGACATCTAGACATGCAATCTCCACATTCTATACATTCAGAAGCTTTGACTAACATATTTTCATATCTAGTTTTTGCCCACTCCACTAAATTATATTTGGTCAAATATAAATCCAGAGTAAACAGTCCTGGAATGTCTATCCCAACTGTACAAGGCGCGCAATATTGGCATCTTCTACAGAAGTTATCTCCAAGATTTTCTGCTTCTTCCATTAATTCTCGTTTTTCTTCTTCAGAAAGAGGTATGAAATTATTTCCAATTTCAGAATTTCTCATTATCTCGTCGATACTATACATCCCCGGTATAGCAACGGTTAGATTCTCGTTTTCTAATATATATCTTAAAGACTCTTCTCCTTTGTCAAACAAAACTCCACCGGCAATTGGCTTCATTGCAATAGTTCCAATGTCCAGCTTCTTTGCCTTTTCTAAAAGGGGCAGTCCTTGATATTCCACTGCATTTACAGGAAATTGCATCGTCGCAAATTCTCCAGAATCAAGTGCAATGTCCATTAAATCAGCACTGTGGCTGGTAATTCCAATTTCTTTGATGTAGCCCTTTTGTTTCATTTCTTTAAAAAACTCCATGGCTCCACCCTCGGACATGACAATATCGTAGTCCTCTTTTTTCGCTAGATTGTGAAACTGATAAAGGTCAATTACATCTACTCCCAAGTTTTTGTAACTTATTTCGAAATCCGCCTTTGCAGCTTCATATGTTCTTCCCATGGTTTTAGTGGCTACGTAATAATCATCTCTATTCAATTGTTTTAAAGCTTTTCCTATAAGTTCCTCGCTTACAGTATATCCTCTTGCTGTATCTATAAAGTTAATGCCTTGTTCTATGGCAGTTTTAATCAATTCGTTTGCTTCTTCTTGAGTACATTGTTGGATTGGAATTCCTCCTAATCCGATAATTGAGACCTCAAAGTTCGTCTTTCCAAGTCTTCTGGTTCTCACTATTTCACCTACTATAAATTGTCACTTATGTAGCGGCTTACTACTATATATATTAACTGAAGTTTAGAAGTTTTACAACTAAGTTTTCAAATTTATTTTTTAATATTTTATTTAAGATGCTTTTAAGATTACTATAAATCTCATTTTAGTAGTAGATTTAAGTTGAAAATAGAATATAAAAAAGATTTTTATAATTTTAGAGTAAATTACAAAGCCAGCAACTGAGTTTTACAGCAACTGGCTTTAAAATTTTTGGTTTATGAATTTTTGTAAATAAATTCCGATTATATCTATCAGAACATTCCTGGTAATACATTCACCATAGAGTTAAGTAATAATATTATTAAAAAGCCTGTGATGCTAGCTATTGTAGTAGGTATTGTTGATGCATATACAGCTTCGTTAACAGTAAGGTTATTATATCTAGCTGGTAACCAGAAAGCAGCATCTGTAGGAAGAGTAAGACCAACCGTACCTATACAAATTGCTAGACCTACTATTATAGGTGAATAGCCTAAACCTACTGCTCCTTGACCAACAATTGCTACAGTAGTTAACATTGCAACCGTTGCAGAACCGACAGCCGCTCTAATAATCATAGCTAATAAAAATGCTAGAATAAGTATTGGCAAATTAAAACTAGTCAACAACTCTACCAAAGCATCTCCTACTCCACTACCCTGTAATACTGCAGCAAAACTTCCACCAGTTCCAATTACCATTAAAATATTTCCTAATCTATCAGATACCATGTCAATGTATTTCCATAAACTATCGCTACAAGTAGGGACCAAATACTTTTGCAACACTAATCCAGATACTATCATCGCTATAAATAATGCAACATTATTATCTCCTAAGAATCCAAATAATTGTCTTGTGAAGTTCTCTTCCGGAAGTGATAATTTTAATATGGAATTAATAATAATTAAAACAATTGGAAGAGCAATCAAGCCTACTGTTAACTGAGCTGACGGTTTGTTTTCATCCGGCTTTATTAGATCTTCGGATATATTGTAGTCATCTTGATTATTATCTAGTCCTTTATTTCTTTTATTATCCATAATGTCAGCATATTTCCATCCACACAATAAAGAAGCTGGCAAAGCAACTAAGATACCATAAATTATAAACCAACCTATATTAGCATTCAGCTGTCCTGCTACCGCTAATGGTCCTGGCGTCGGAGCCACAACACAATGCGTTATTAATAAACCTGTAAATAGAGCAGCTACATAAGATGAAGTGCTTTTCTTTGTAAGTTTTTGTAAACTATCAACCAAAGGACTCAAAGTTATATAAGCAGAGCCAAAATAAACAGGAATAGATATAATGAAACCAGTTAAATTAAGAGCCAGCATATCATATTTTTTACCAAATTTTCTCAAGAACGCTTTTGCCAATTCTTCCATACCACCCGAGTCTCCAAGCATGCTGCCGAAAACTCCGCCAAATATTATAAGTAAACCGATACTAGTCATCATATTTCCAAAACCACCAGTTATCATTTTTAAAGTTTCAGGCATAGAAATATTGGTTAGCAATCCCATAAGGACAGCGCTTATAAATAGCATTATTCCTGGACTTATTTTTAAAACTATTAGTCCAACAAACAATAC
>JAEZYW010000193.1 GCA_023418835.1 Bacillota bacterium
AAGGGGCATCAAAATTGGGATATACACTAAAACTAATTCAGGGGTACCTATAAATCCAGCAAAAGTTGCAAATACGGCAAATAATACAAAAATTATACCTAGTTTTCTCTTAGAAAAAGTTTTTACTAAAGCCTGGACAGCCATATCCAACATTCCTGTTTTCTTTATTACACTGAAAGCTCCCCCAACCATAAATGTTATAATTACAACTCCAGCAGCTTGATGAATTCCTCTAGGAATTGCCGTCATAACCCTTACAAAGCTAAACCCATCCCTTTCCACTGCGTGATACGTAGTGGGCTCTACTATTGTTCTACCATCTTGAACGATTCTGTTATACTCACCTGGTGGTAACATATAAGCTACGACAGATGCAATAATTAATATAACTGCTAAAATAATAAAAGGATGCCTATCTACCCTTTCCTTCGTTCTACCTCTTTTTAACATTGTCTTCCTCCTATATGATAGTTTTTGTTTTCCTATAAATAAGATTTATGAAAACGTTTTATAGTCCGTCAATTTTACTTAGCCTACACTTTTGACAGCTTATATTAATAATATTAATTATTAATATAAAAAGCTATGTGCAAGGAGGACATATTTTCTATATTTTTTGTGCATTAATGACATATAAAGTGAAATCACATTTAATACAAATCTTTCATTTTCGTAATCCTCACTAATAATTATTTTTCTATTCAATATTTTTTTGTGTAAGTTTTATAATTATATAAATATTTTACAAAATTTTAGTTGACATTTATAAAAATTCCTTTTATAATACTGATTAATATTTAAAAATATTGACGGAGCGAGCCTCATTGGAGAGTTTCAGAGAGTTGGCGGTTGGTGCAAGCCGATACTAAAGATGAAGCCTGTCCCTCCTGAATTTACTAGGTGAATTTAGTTTTAGATTAAAATAGCTTAGTACGGTTTGATACCGTTAATAATCTCGAGTTATTAACTCATTGAGGTAGAAGATGTGAATCTTCTATATTATAAGGTGGTACCGCGATTTTAACGCCCTTAATTTGCATATGCAAATTGGGGGTTTTTTTTATTTAGGTACTAGGTTAGAAAATTTTAGTTGTTTATCAAATAATTGAGAAAGGGAGGAAGAAAATGACTAAGTTAATCACCGCAAACCTATCAACTGGTTCTGAAACGATTATGAAGATATTTAGCCTAGCTAAGAGGAAGGGGATAAAAGTCGTCGACCTCTCTATCACAGACATAGGCGAAGACAATTACGAACTAAAGCTCTACTACAAGGATATGGGAGCTAACAATTTTGAGTATTCAGTGTATAACATTGAAGGTGTTTACAATATAGAAAAATATAATTAATGGGGGAAAATTATGGCAAAAATGTATTATGACAACGACGCAAATTTAGATATTTTAAAGGACAAAACAATTGCTATTATTGGTTACGGATCACAAGGACATGCACACGCTAATAACTTACACGATTCAGGGCTAAATGTAATTGTAGGTCTTTATGAAGGTTCTAAATCTATAGAAAAAGTTGAAGAGTGTGGAATCAGATGTCTTCCCACGGCTGAAGCGGCTAAAGAAGCTGATATCATTATGATACTTCTACCAGACGAGTTGCAAGCAAAAGTTTATAACGAAGAAATTAAACCGCATTTAGAAGAAGGAAACGCTTTGGCATTTGCCCATGGATTTAATATACATTACAACCAAATCCAACCGCCTTCAAATGTAGACGTGTTTATGATTGCTCCTAAAGGACCAGGACATCTAGTTAGAAGAACTTACCAAGAAGGTTTTGGAGTTCCTGCATTAATTGCCGTTGAACAAGATGCAACTGGAAGAGCTCACGACATTGGGCTAGCATATGCAAAAGGTATAGGTGCAAGTAGAGCTGGAATCCTAGAGACTACATTTAAAGAAGAAACTGAAACAGATTTATTTGGAGAACAGGCAGTTCTTTGCGGTGGAGTTACCGAACTTATGAAAGCTGGATTCGACACTCTAATAGAAGCTGGATATCAACCAGAATCTGCATATTTTGAGTGTATCCACGAGATGAAACTAATTGTAGATTTAATTTACGAAGGTGGATTTGAAAATATGAGATACTCCGTATCCAACACTGCTGAATATGGAGATTACATTACTGGACCAAAAATAATCACAGAAGAAACTAGAAAGAATATGAAAAAAGTTCTTTCCGATATTCAAGATGGAACTTTTGCAAAAGATTGGCTATTGGAAAATCAATTGAACATACCTTCCTTTAACGCTAAGAGAAAAATGGAATTAGAACACAAAAGCGTTGAAGTTGGTAAAGAATTGAGAAATCTAATGGGATTTGACAAAAGCTTAGTCGACTAATTAATAGGGGTGAAATGATGAAGAGCGATAATGTAAAAAAAGGACCTGAAAGGGCTCCTCACCGTTCATTGATGGTTGCTGCAGGATTAACCCAAGAAGAAATGGATAGGCCCTTAATAGGGGTTGTAAATTCTTTTAACGATATCGTTCCCGGAC
>JAEZYW010000201.1 GCA_023418835.1 Bacillota bacterium
GTTTGACGAAGGTGTTAGCAATGAGGGAGACGCTAAAGCTCAAACGTAGCGTGTTGGCGTCTTTGGCGGAGGCTGCTAGCGACATAACACCCCGTTACGGTCGTTCGGAGATTAAGGTGTTCACATCTGTAGACGTTAAATCTTTGCAGAAGGAAATGGACGGGTTGGCGAAGGAGCTGCGAGAGATTGAATTGTTGGTACATCAGATGAATTGGCTAACGGAGTTAGTGTAGTATTTTCGGTGTAGTCGGAAAAAAGCGAGTGCTACTCGGCGGAGTTAAAGCGCATACAGTGGTGAGAGGAAGCATCTCGGGAGTTCGATCCTCCATTAAAGTTTGCTTGTCACAGTTACAATCGCATAAGTTAGTTTTAGATTTATTACCACGGCACTGATTTTTGCGATGAGGGCGGGTAGTGGGTAAAAGGCTGCATAGCAGTCTTTTTTTTCATTTGAGGGAGATTTCATACTGACAAGTCAAAGGGTTAAGGCTTGGTGTTGTGTAAAAAGAATGAAAACAAATCCATTTCATATTGGTTTTATAAATCTATATTAAGATAGGCTTGTAAGAAAAATTTACTTAAAAATTAAAAACTAAAAAATAAAATTCAGGAGGATTACGATGAAAAAGAATTTATTAAAAAAGGCAACCTTAGTCCTAGGCTTGTCTCTATTATTAGGGGCAGTAGGATGTCAAAAAGACAGAAGAAAAACCTGGTGAACAGGTAACAGATCCCGGCCAAGTCCAAGTTGTTGACGCCGATGAAGCGGGAATGACCATTGACAAAGATGGCTCAGGGGAAACTTTTAAGCCAGCTGACTATACATTAGATGCTAAGAACGAGTATGTTTACGAATACCTGGGCTTGAAGTTTAGGTTAACGGACAAAGTCCTAGACGCTATGAACAACAAAGACCTAGGAATGTTAGATGATCAAAGTCCTATTGACCAAGATTTAAAATATGCCCTTTTGTCTTTTAGCAAACTTAGTGAAGAAGACAAGAATGCAGAAGTCCCAATGATGGGAGATGGTTATGTTATTTGGCAAGAGGGTCTTCAAAGACTTGGAACTCTAGGGATGTATGAAAAGGGAATTTCAGAAGAAGAACTTTCAAAGATTACCATGTGTCACAATCACAAAAACCTAGAACTTCATCAAACGGTATGTATGAATACTATCTAAGCACTAATGAAGATGACAGCGGTCTTGCTGAAGAGTTAGAAAAAACAAATGTAGAAATTATTGACAAGCTAGACAGACCAGGAAATGGATTTGTTTTAGTAGAAAAATCTGACTTAGAAGGCACAGTTCCTTTTGGGGGAAAATGTTGAAGACCTTTCTAATATTGCAACTAAGGACATTGAAGCCAATGACTTTACAAGTGAAGACTTTGGAGACTACGACTTAACTATGGTTAATGTCTTTGCAACTTGGTGTACTGCCTGTATCAAAGAAATTCCAGACCTAGTTGAACTTAAAGAGCAAATGAAGGATATGAATGTAAATTTAGTTGGTGTTGTAACTGATACAGTTGACGATATGGGAGTTAACGAAAATGCAGTAGAACTTTCAAAAGTTATTGCAGAAAAGACCAATGCTAATTACCAATTCTTAATGCCAGATGAAACAAACTTCAACGGCAGGCTAAATGGCATCCAAGCCCTTCCATAAACATTTTTCGTTGACAAAAATGGAAAAATTGTTGGCCAAACTTATTCAGGTGCCCGTAGCTTAGCAGTCTGGACAAAAATTGTTGAAGACTAGCTAGGAAATCTAAATAAATAGGGCTAGTAATAATGAAAGAAAAGTTTTTAAGGGGCCCTTTCAAGACCCTTGGCATTATTGCCCTTGCTGTAGTCATGATGGTTTATGGCTATGGCAACGGCGAGGCCAAGGTTGTTTTAGAAAAGACCATAAGAATATGCATGGAGTGTATTGGAATTGGATAAGAGAAAATTTTCTAAGAACCTTTATTTAGTAAGAGACAGGGTCAGACACAGTTTTCAATTTCTCTGGTTTTTGTTTACAAATTCATTTTTTGAAGGATTTAAAACGGGAAAGATTTATCAAGGTGACCTTAAACAGTTTTGCCTGCCAGGAATGAACTGTTATTCTTGTCCTGGAGCTAAGGGGGTCTGTCCTATTGGAGCTTTGCAGGCAGTTATTGGAAACTCAAATTACAAGTTTAGCTTTTATGTTGTAGGTTTTTTATTTTTTGTTGGAGCTTTAATTGGCAGATTTGTTTGTAGATTTTTATGTCCCTTCGGCCTAGTCCAAGACCTGCTTTACAAGATTCCCTTTGTCAAAAAAATTAAGACTTTTAAAGGAGACAAGTACTTAAGAAAATTAAAATACCTAATCTTACTTATTTTTGTAATAATCTTGCCTAAGTTCTAGTTGATATTTTAGGCCAAGGTTCACCATATTTTTGCAAACTTATTTGCCCAGTAGGCATGTTAGAAGGTGGGATTCCCCTAGTTTTATTAAATGAGACTATGAAAGCCGCCATTGGATTTTTATATTATTGGAAGTTTGCGATTTTGGCTGTGACAATTATCCTTTCCCTTATAATTTATAGGCCATTTTGTAAGTACATCTGTCCTCTAGGAGCAGTTTATTCTGTATTTAATCCTATTTCGGTTTTCCGCTATAGGCTAGAGGAGGACAAATGTATAACTTGTGGCAGGTGTGCAAAAGTCTGCCAAATGAACATTGACCCAGTAAAGTGTTCAAACTCTTTAGAGTGTATAAGATGCGGAAGGTGCAAAAACGCCTGTCCCGTTGGAGCCATTGAATATTCTTTTAAGGGATAGATTTTAACGGAGGATTGTTAAGAGGGACACGACTAAAGAAACGTTCTTGTCCTAAGAGTACCAATCGCGGAAGCAATAAAATTTTAAATACTTGATACTTCCTCCATATATCTGTAATTGCCAATAGCTTTCCTTTATTTTCGAAGATTAATCCTGCTACAATAATATATAATTTATTTAGCTCTTTATATTATTTTGAAGATATTTCAATTTATCTCAAGTATTTTCAATACTTAGTTATTGCTATACTAGTTCTGCTGGTTTTCTTGTTTTTGTTAGCTAGGAGGCGAGAATATGACAGTATTTAAATCATATTTTAAAATTCTTAAAAGAAATCTCCTTACTTTAATAATACACTTCACTGTATTTATGGTAATGGTAATTGGCACGTTTTCTAGCATTTCTGACGATGATTATAAATTCGAAGATAACTATTATAATATTTCCATTATAAATAGGGATGCAGAGAACAATGACAGCAATCAGCTAATTCAATTTTTAGAAAAGAAATACGTTTCTAAGCCAATTGAAGACGACTACGAAACTATAGTCAATAATTTGGTCAATGGATATACAGATTATGTTTTAATAATTGATAAAGATTTGGATTTAACCTATTATGGAAATTCTGAAAATAGAAGTTCGATTTTAATAAATATGACTATAAATCAATACCTTAATGATTATAATGTAGCAAAAAAATATGTGAATAATCCAGGGGAAATTATGGATGAAATAATGCTATTTAATACAAATGTAGATTATTTAAATGATAAATTCCAAGACCCTGACCTTAGAACTTTAAGTAGTTTGTATCGATTATTGGCATATCCTCTTATGGCTTTTATTATGAACAGTATCTATCTAGGATTAAAGAATTACAATAGATTAAATATAAAAAGCAGAATTGAAGTTTCAGGAGTCAAGAAAAAAAGGTACTCTGTTCAACTGTTTTTTGCAGCTTTGACATCTGTAACATTTTTATGGATAATTATAAATACTGTATCTTTAATAGTTTTTAGAAACGTGGAAAAAAGCAGAATTTTACTTTACGGGTTAAACACATTTATCTTTTCATTGCCCATTACTGCTATTGGATATCTACTTTCTAATAATATAAATAAAGATGCTGCCGTCAACTCTGCCGTAACTTTAATTTCCTTGGGATTGTCTTTTACTAGTGGAATATTCGTGCCATTGGATTTATTAAGTCCATATGATTTTAATAAGATACTTTGGAGTTATGCTCGCCATTACAATGGGAATAATCGGATTGAATATTATACTAAAAAAGAGAAAGCTTGCATAATAAAAGGACAGCAATTTGCTGTCCTTCAGTTTATTTTAACTATCTAAATATAATTTGTCCATCTTCAAATTTTTCGATAATACTTTGGCTGTAAAGTTTATAACCATCAGCCCTTAAATTTCTCCCGCCGTTTTGAAATCCCTTTTCTACTGCTATACAAATTCCAGAAACATTTCCTTCTGCTTTTTCTACAATATCGATTAGCCCATAGACTGCATTACCTTCCGCAAGAAAGTCATCTACAATTAGAACATTATCTTCTTTTCCGATTAATTTTTTAGCTACAGCAATTTCGTATTCATTTTTGTAAGTGTAGCTTTTAACAGAAGTGGTATATTTTTCGTCTCCTAGATTTCCAGCTTTACTTTTCTTTGCAAAAACTAGGGGAACGTCGAATTCTTGGGCAAATACTGTTGCAATTGCAATACCAGAAGCTTCTACTGTAAGGATTTTATTTATTTCTTCATTTCTAAAATATTCTTTTGCATCTTCTGCCATAGCTTTCAATAGATTTACATCTACTTGATGATTTAAAAAAGTGTCTACGCGAAGAATGCTTCCGTCTGCGATAATGCCTTCATTAAGTATTTTTTCTTCTAGTAATTTCAAAATCCTCACTCCTTAGTTTTTGTAGTGCATCTATTATAATGTAAAACTTAATACAATTCAATAAAATTTGTAATTTCCAATGTTTGTGTAAAGGATGGGGATTTTATAGTTGTTGATAAAAAGGAAATTGTAATGTAAAATTAATAAAATGGAGGGGATTTAATGAAGTTATATAATAGTCTAACTAGACAAAAAGAAGAATTTAAATCTATAGACGAAAAAAAGGTTAAGATGTATAACTGCGGTCCTACTGTATACAATTATATTCACGTTGGAAATGCAAGACCTCTTGTAGTTTTTGATACCCTTAGAAGATATTTTATATATGACGGATATGATGTGGATTTTGTCGTAAACTTTACAGACATTGACGACAAGATTATTAATCGTGCAAATGAAGAAGGGGTTTCATCCAAAGAGATTTCCGAAACTTACATCGAGGCTTTTATGGAAGACGCTAAAGCCTTAAATTTATATGACTATGAAACTTGCAATCCTAAGGCGACAGAATATATCTCGCAAATTATAGATTTTGTACAAGGTTTAATAGATAAAGGCGCTGCTTATGAAGTTGACGGAGACGTTTATTTTGACATATATGCGGCAAAGGACTATGGGAAATTATCTAAAAAGAACCTAGACGAATTGATTAGTGGTGCTAGAGTTGATGTGGACGAAAGAAAAAAATCGCCTGGGGATTTTGTTTTATGGAATGCTAAAAAAGAGGGAGAACCTTCTTGGACTTCCCCTTGGGGCGAAGGTAGACCGGGATGGCATATAGAATGTTCAGTAATGGCAAAGACTTTATTAGGTGAAACAATAGATATTCACTCTGGTGGAGTGGATCTGCAATTTCCTCACCACGAAAATGAGATTGCCCAATCTGAAACTTTACACGATAAGACTTTTGCAAATTATTGGCTCCACAATGGGTTTATTACAGTTGACGAAGAAAAAATGAGTAAGTCCCTTGGGAATTTTTTCACTCTAAAAGATGTGGCAAAGGATTATGATTTAGAAGTTTTGAGATTCTTTATTCTATCAGCACATTATCGTCAACCCCTTAATTTCTCAGATTATGTAATGGGTCAGATGAAAAACGGTTTAGATAGAATATACAATGGGAAATACAAATTAGAAGACCTTCTAGAAATTACAAAAGAGTCGGAACTTTCTACTAGCGACAAAGAGATAATTAACAGGTTCCATACTTCTTTAATAGAATTTGAAGAGGCTATGGATGACGATCTCAATACCGCAGATGGAATTACTGCAATTTATAATCTAGTAAAGGATGTAAATACTTATTTAGACGAAAAGAGCAATAAAATCCTTGTGGAAGAAGCTATGGAAACTCTAAATAAGATGACTGACGTTTTAGGAATTTTAAAAAGAGAAAGGGTAGCCATAACTGATGAAGACATTTTAGCTCTAATAGATGAAAGAGAAGTTGCTAGAAAGAACAAAAATTATTCTAGAGCAGACGAAATTAGAGATGAGCTTTTAGAAAAAGGAATTCAGCTTGAAGACACTAGAGAGGGCGTGAAGTTTAGACGTGTGTAATATATTTAGAGGAGTTAATGACAATTTAACTGAAGAAGATATTAGGATGATGAAACCATTATCCCTTGCTTATATTGGAGATGCGGTTTTCGAATTGTTAATTAGAACCGAGATTATGACAGGGCAAAAAAATGCACACACTCTCCATAAACTTTCGGCTAGCCTAGTAAATGCAAAGGCGCAAGCAGATTTTTTTGAAAGAATTAGAGAAAATCTTACTGAAGAAGAGCTGGGAGTTGTAAATCGTGCTAAAAATTCAAAGCTTCACACAATGCCAAGAAACGCTGAGTATAACGATTATAGGTTTGCAACTGGACTAGAGTCTTTGTTTGGATATCATTATTTAATGAAAAATGAAGATAGAATAATTGAATTATATAATATGGGGAAAGTAAAAGATGAAAGTTGAATTATTAAATTACACTCCTAACGGAGAGATAACAATTGCCCAAGCTGGAAAACTTTGTTATTCGCCAGTGGGAGTAGATAAAATAAAAGAAAGTTTGGATTCTGAATCAATAGGAAAATATGTTGAGATGCTTTCAAACTTGGGGCATTATAGTCCCTTAGAACATGTAAGCTTTACTTTTGCAATTGAAGGGGTTTCTAGAACTCTTACTCATCAATTGGTTAGACATAGAATAGCAAGCTATTCCCAGCAATCCCAAAGGTATGTCAAACTAGATAATTTTGAATATATCATTCCTCCAAGCATTGAAGAAAACGAAGAGGCAAAACAAATTTTTTTAGAAGCTATGGAAGCAGACAAAATTGCTTATGAAAAAATCGTAGATGCTATTTATAAAAAAAATTACGATTCTATGTTGGCAAAAGGATATTCTGAAAAGAAAGCAAAATCCCAAGCAGAAAAGGCTTCCATTGAAGATGCTAGATATGTATTTCCAAATGCTTGCGAGACTAAAATTGTGGTGACTATGAATGCAAGAAATCTAATTCACTTTTTTAGAGTTAGAACTTGTAATAGAGCCCAATGGGAAATTAGAGAACTTGCTACAAGAATGTTAAAAATTGTAAAGGACATCTATCCAGCATTATTTAAAAATGTTGGTCCAGGATGTGTTGTGGGTCCATGCCCTGAAGGGGTTATGACTTGTGGAGAAATTGAATCCGTAAGAGAAAAGTTTAGGAATATGTGATGAAAGAAAATTATATTTATGGTAGAAATCCCGTTATAGAAGTTTTAAAATCAGGTGGAGATATTGACAAAATCTATATGCTCCAAGGTTCTAATGAAGGTTCAATTAGAAAAATTTTATCCATGGCAAAGGATGTTGGTGTCGTAGTTACTCGAGTTGATGAAAAAAAACTAAGTGATATGGCAGGAAATGTAAATCACCAAGGTGTCGTTGCAATGGTTACAGATTTTCAGTATTCCACAATTGACGAAATTTTAGAATTTGCAAAAGAAAAAGGGGAATCGCCTTTTGTTTTAATTTTAGACTCAATAGAGGATACCCACAATTTAGGAGCGATTATCAGGACCGCAGTAGCTTCAGGAGTTCATGGAATTATTATACCCAAAAGACGTTCTGCTATGGTAAATGACACAGTTTACAAGACATCAGCTGGATCAGTGGAACATATGAAGGTCGCTAGGGTGACTAATATTGCAAGGAGCATAGAAGAATTAAAGGACAAAGGATTGTGGATTTACGGGGCTGATATGAATGGAGAAAATGCTTACTATGAAACTGACTTAACTGGTAGCATTGGACTTGTAATCGGAGGAGAAGACAAAGGCATTACGCCATTAATTGGTAAAAAATGTGACGTATTGGTAAATATTCCCATGGTTGGAAAAGTTTCCTCTTTGAACGCTTCTGTATCTGCAGGAATTTTAATATATGAGATTGTTAGACAGAGAAATAAAAAAATATGATGAGTTGTTATTTATAGATGGATACAATATCATCAATTCTTGGAACAGTTTAAAAAACTTGTCAATAGATGAACTTGAAGAATCCCGAAGGGTTTTGATAGATATATTGATGGAATTCAAGCACTACACCCCTGAAGGTGTGGTGCTAGTTTTTGATTCCTATAATGTCAAATCAGATCGTCAAATCGTAATGGAAAAAGGTTTGATAATCGTTTATACAAGAGAGTTGGAAACGGCAGATCACTTTATAGAAAGATTCGTAGAAAAATACAGTAAAAAGAAAAAAATTCGAGTTGCAACATCAGATAAATTGGAACAGGATATGATTTTAGGTAAAGGCGCAACTAGAATTTCTGCAAAAGAATTGGAATACGAAATTGAAAATTTTCACAGGGAATTAAAGAAAATTTCAGACAATGAAAAAACAAAAAATAAAAGGTATTTAAGTACCTTGACGGAAGATTCTATAAACGTTTTGGCAAACTACAAAGAAAAAATAACAAAAAAATGAAGGTTCATTCTAATTCTAGGAGGATAATATGGACAAAAAATTATTAAATATGTCGATAATTTGAGACGAAAGCTACACGAAAATCCGGAAGTTTCCGGTAATGAAGTTATAACTAAAAAAATATTAATGGATTTTTTGTCTGAAAATACTACCCTTGAATTATTCGATAGGGGAAAGTGGTTTTATGCTTTGCATTTTGAAGGTGAAAATTTGGAAACCATAGCATTCCGAGCTGATTTTGATGCAATTTTAGATTCCCAAGGATGTCCTTTCCACGGATGTGGACACGATGGCCACTCTGCTACACTTTCTGGATTTGGACTTAGTTTAGAAGGTCAAACTCTCGGTAAAAACGTGGTATTACTTTATCAATTTGGAGAAGAAGACGGAAGCGGGGCAAAAATTTGTCGTGAAATTTTTAAGGAAATAAAAATTGATAGAATTTACGGTCTTCACAACTCTCCTGGATTGAAAAAACATACCGTATACACCAAAAAGAAAACGATGATGTTTGCATCAAAGGGAATGACCATTAAATTATCCGGCGTTCAATCCCACGCATCGCAACCTGAATTGGGAATTAATCCAGCTTATCTAATAGGTGAAATAATAGAAATAGTAAAACCTCTATCTAAAGATAAAGGT
>JAEZYW010000205.1 GCA_023418835.1 Bacillota bacterium
TTGGAATTATGGAGTAAATACAGGGATATCAATGAAAATTTAGAACCTAATGAAACATATGATACAAGTGAGCTTTTACCAAGTTTAGAAGAGCTTGAAAAAGCCAAAGAATTTATAGGAACTGAAAATATTGAATTAGATGAAGCAAATAAAACAGTTTTTATTAAGAACCCTAATTCTAGAATTGACGTAGGTGCAACTGCTAAAGGCTATGCTGTAGAAGTTGTGGCTAATGAACTAAAGGATATGGGCTGTGACTCTCTATTAATTAGTGCAGGGGGAAATGTAAAATCCATAGGATATCCTTTAGATGGCATTAGAGGCAAGTGGGGAGTTGGTATAATGAATCCAGATGTTCTTTACGGAACTAAGGACGAATCCAACATTGTAGAGACAATTTTTGTAAGAGATTTGTCCGTTGTAACTAGTGGAGATTATCAAAGGTATTTTATAGTAGATGGAAAAAACTATCACCATTTAATCGATAAAGATACACTATTTCCTGGAAACTTCTTTAGAGGAGTTACAGTTGTCCACGAAAATTCAGGATTAGCTGACTTTTTGTCCACTGCAGTTTTCTTAATGCCATATGAAGAGGGGCTAGAATTGATAAACAGTATTGATGGAGCAGAATGCTATTGGATATTTTTGGATGATTCTGTAAAGTTTACAGAAGGAATGAAAGATATAATGCTTTCTGAAGGAGCGACAGGAGCAAAGTAGATGTTTAAAAATAATTTGAAAATTTTATTTTACTATTTAATTGTAATAGGAATAACATATGGCTTTTTATTTGCTTTTGATACACTCTATCAAAATTCCACCACTCAATTAAATAATATAATTGTGAAAATATTTTTTGTCTTGTTCTACATTTCTCTTTTCGTATTAGGGGGGAGAATAGTTGGAATTAGACAAAGAAGTAGTGGAGATTTTTTTAGTTTTTCTTTAGTATTTTTTATAGGTTTGGCTTTATACTTCTTGGCGTATTTAGGCGGGGGTTTAAATTTCTCTGAGAATATGAATATTTTAATGTTGCCAGGACAAATATTTTTAAGTCCCTTTTTCTTAATTACCAGTATTTTAGGAAAAGAGTTTAACTTATTTTATTATGTTATCATATCACTTGTTATTTCTATATCTATAGGACTTTCTATTAAACGAAACAGGGTAAAAAGAAGATATAAAAAGAAGAGTAATTATAGAAGATAAAAAATCCCGAAGTTTAAATTCCTTAAACTTCTGGATTTTTTTATTCAGATGCGAAATTGTCGAAATATCCTTGAACTAAAACTACTGGAGTTCCTTTGTCCCCACTTCCTGAAACCAAATCACATAGACTGCCTATTAAATCTGTAAGCTGCCTAGGAGTAGTTCCAAGAGCTTCGGCTCTGCCAAATAAATCTTCATCTTTAGCATAAATTTTTTGCTTAATCATATTTACTGCGTCTTCGCCGTAGACATTTTCTAATTCTGTATCAGCTATATATTTAATCTTTATTTCATTTGGAATTCCCTTTAATCCATCTGTAAAACCAGGGGACACAACGGGGTCAGCTAATTCCCATATTTTTCCAACGGGATCTTTTAAAGCTCCATCTCCGTAAACCATTACTTCTAGATTTACTCCATAAAATTCTCTGAACTTTTCTTGAATAGCTTCTACATAATACTGGGAATCTCTAGGAAAAAGTTTTAACTCGTCTTGAGAAGCTAAATTAGATCCCAATACTCCATATTCAGGATTATATCCACTACCATTTATTGAATGATTTAGTATGTCATCTAATGTGTAAATTTTTCTTGCCCCTGCTTCCTTGAGCAGACGTTTTGTACGTTTTCTAGTGTGGATATCAGATACCAAAACTTCATCAGTGTAGTCCAAAATTACGCGAGGGTCGTTTGCAAAAATAATTTGAAGATTATCTCCCCCAATATCTTTGTAAAGTTTTACGTAATCTATACCAGTATACTCGTGGAAAACTTTCTCGCCAAAGAGCTCTCTATATTTTTCTTCGTCTAATATAGTATCATATGGATTTATTTTCAATTCATCAAGTCTATCTAAACTCATTAAGTGGTTACCAACTTCGTCTGAGGGATAACTCAATAAAACTGTAACTTTTTTACCACTTTCTACTATTCCTTTAAGAATTAGAGAAAATCTATTTCGACTTAATATTGGAAAAACGACTCCAACGTGATCTTCAAATTTAGTATTAATATCTTCAGCGATATCTCTAGTAGTGCAATAATTTCCCTGTGCTCTGGCAATTAGAGACTCAGTTATACCTATTATATCTTTGTCTTTGAGTTCTAACTTATCAGATTCTACTGCAAGAGCCACCGAATGAAATACTATATCTACTAGATTATCTCCTTCTCTTACAATTGGCGTTCTAATTCCTCTAGCTATGGTTCCTTGGGTTCTACTCATTTAATTTCCTTCTTTCATAATCATTAAGTTCTGTAATAATTTTATCTACAGGTACATCGAATTTTTCAAATTTAACTTCATCTACAATTTGAAATTCAAAACATACACCTATATTAACGGATTTTAAATCATCTTGGATGAGATATTTATCATAATATCCACCACCATATCCAATTCTATAGAAGTTTTTCCCAAAAATCAATCCAGGAACAACAATTAAATCTATTTTATCAGGCTCTACTATGTTAACTTTAGATTTTGGCAAGCTCAAAATATCATAAAATCCAATTTCTAGATCTGAAAAATCACGAAGTAGGGCAGCTCCCATAGTTTTATTTTCATTATCTATGTGAGGAATATAGATATTTTTTTCTAAATTAATTGAATTTTTGATGAAATTATGTGTAAAAACTTCTTTTTCGGTGCTTACAAATACAAAAATATTTTTAGATTCTATATATTCTTTAGATGATGTAAGTCTTGATATTACTTTCTCAGAAAGATTCAAAATTTTCTTGTTATCAATTTGATCTCTTTTTTCAAACATGAAATTTCTCATCTGTTTTTTATCCATTTAGTTTCACCACTTTCATTTTCAACAATATTATACTATAATATGGAATGGAAAAGAATTCCAAAGGTGAAAAATGATAAGATTTGAAAAGATTTATAAGAAATATGATAATGGAGTTGTAGCTCTAGATGACATTGATTTAAACATTACTCCTGGCGAGTTTGTTTTTATTGTAGGTCCAAGTGGAGCAGGTAAGTCTACCTTGTTAAAACTTCTAACTAAAGAAGAAGTTCCAACTAGGGGTAATATTTATTTTGAAAATAAAAATATTACTAAACTAAGTAGACGTTTGATTCCCATTCACAGAAGAAATATGGGAGTAGTTTTCCAAGACTTCAAGTTACTTCCGAATAAAACTGTATATGAAAATGTAGCTTATGCACTAGAAATAATTGGAGCTAGTTCAAGTCATATAAAGAGAAGAGTTCCAGTTGTTCTATCTTTAGTTAATTTACACGACAGGGCAAATAGCTATCCAAATGAACTTTCTGGAGGAGAATCCCAAAGAGTTGCTATTGCTAGAGCAGTAGTTAATAATCCTAAATTACTAATGGCAGACGAACCTACGGGGAATTTGGATATGGAAACTGCTATGGAAATAATGGAAATAATAGATAATATTAATTCCAAAGGTACTACTGTCATAATGGCTACACACGCTAAAAACATAGTTGACGATTACCAAAAAAGAGTTGTAAAAATTGAACATGGTAAAGTAGTAAGAGATGAGACTGGAGGCTACTATAGTGAAGAAGATTAGAGCCTTAAAAACTATGATATCCAGTGGATTTACCAGCATATGGAGAAATAAGGGCATGGGCCTAGTTTCCATATTTACAATCTTTGCAGTAATGTTAATAGTAGGGATGCTACTTTTGGCAGTCTTAAATGTCAATGGATTCGTTCAAACTATCAATAGTAGTTTAGATAAAGTCATTATTTATTTAAATGACGATATAACTGTAGATGAAACAGATAAACTCCTTTTAGAGTTAAGTGAGAGAACAGAAATTGAAAAGCTGACTTATGTTTCAAAAGAACAGGCAATTGTAAAAGCTAAAGATATGTTTAGCGAAGACAGCTTTATTCAGTCTGGACTTGAAAAAAATCCGTTTCCAGCATCTATAGTTATTGAATTGAAAAACATTGAAACAGCAGACCAAGTAGTAAATTTACTGGAAGAAGATTCTAGAGTTGAGGATGTAAGATATTACAAAGATTTAATAGAAAAGTTTATACAAGTAGACAAAGTAATAAAAGTTGGCAGTTTTGTTGCTTTTATTGTTGTTGTAGTCTTGTCAATTTTTGTAATTTCTAATATAATAAAGATTGCCATTGCATCACGAGGCGAAGAAATAGAAATAATGAAATATGTAGGAGCTTCCGAATCCTTTATTAAGGGTCCTTTTGTTATTGAAGGATTGTTTTATTCCTTAGTAGGATCAATTATCTCCTTTGTTGCTGTTTTCTATATCTACAATAGGTTTTCTGATGTCTACAGTAGACCTATTTATGAATACGTAGCATATCAACTTATTGTAATAAAGGAAATAGCATTGGATATGGGAATAATATTTTTAGCTATTGGAATAGGGATAGGATCAATTGGAAGTCTGACGTCAATTAGAAAATATTTGAAGGTGTAATATTGTTTAGAAAAAATTTAAAAAAAGTCTTAGCAATTGTTTTTTGCGTAATATTATTTAGTAATAATTTAGTTTCTGCAAATGCTCAATTGGACGGACTAAAAGATCAAAGAGAAGAAGTTAATAAAAAAATAGAGGCTCAACAAGCTGAAATTTCAGGGTTAAATAGTAAAATGTCACAAGTTGCAAATGACATAAGATCCCTTGATTATCAGATAAGCAGATCTCAATCAGAATTACAAAATTTAAGAAGCCAAATCACAACCTTGGAGAATGAAATTCAAAAAAATGAAGCCGATTTGGAAATTGCAAAGGAAAAGTTAGAAGAAAAACAAGAAGAGCTGAATTCTCGATTGAGAGAACAATATAAAAGTGGAGATACTATCTTTTTAGAAGTTCTAATGGGATCTTCTAATGTAGTTGATATGTTGACTCGATTGGACATTGTTGAAAATGTAGTCAATCAAGACAAAGAACTACTGGATTTTACAAATAAACAAATTATATTTATAGAAGAAACAGAAGCTAAATTAAGAATACAAAGAGAAGAGTATCAAAATAAATTAGATGCTGAAATTGTAAAAAAAGCTCAGTTGGAAGATGCCAACAGACAAAAGATGCAATATATGTCTGTGCTTCAAGAAAATAAAGCTTTGGCAGAAGACCAATACGATAACTTTGTTAACTTAACTAATTCTTTAGACCAACAAATTGTACAATTGGAAAAAGAATTAGAAGCCAAAAGAAAAGCCGAAGAAGAAGCTAGAAAAAGAGCTGAAGAAGCTAAAAGAAGGGCAGAAGCAGCAACTTCTAGGTCTAGCACTAGTAGTACAACTTCTTATACTTCCAGAGGAAGTGGGGAATTAGTTTGGCCAGTAAGCGGTCACACTAGTATAAGTTCTTATTATGGAATGAGAATTCATCCTATATTTAATACTAGTAAGTTTCACGCAGGTATTGATATACCAGCGCCATCAGGTACTCCTATAAAAGCTGCTAACAACGGAATTGTAATTTTTTCTGGTTGGCAAGGTGGATATGGAAACTGCGTTATGATTTCCCATGGAAATAACATTGTTACTGTCTATGCCCATAACTCCTCTCTAAATGTTAGCGTTGGAGATTATGTAAATGCTGGACAAACCATAGCATTATGTGGTAGCACTGGTTATTCAACTGGACCGCATTTGCATTTTGAAGTACGTGTCAACGGAAATACTACAGACCCATTAGCTTGGCTATAGGTGCGACATGAAGAAAAAAACTAGTGTATTTCTTCTATTAGCTATATTATTAATAACAAACTTGACTTCTTATACTATGGGAAGAAGTTTGGGAGGATCTAGCAATTTAGTTTTTGGCAATACCGATGATATCTCAAACGACCAAAAAAGAAGACTAGTTTTCTTAGAAAAGTATATAAAAGACAATTATTTAAGGGATGTTGACCAACAAGAATTATATACTGGGCAACTTAAAGGTATGGTAGCTGCATTAAAGGATCCATATTCAGAATATTTAACTGAAGAGGAGTTCAAAGAACTTATGGAGGACACCTCGGGTAAATTTTTTGGAATTGGAGTTTACATCAACGCACAAGATGGATTTATAACTGTCGTTTCACCAATTAGAAACACTCCAGCTGAGAGAGCGGGTTTGTTGCCTAAAGATAGAATATTAAAAGTTGACGGCGTCGAACTCTCTGGAGATAATGCAAGCGAAGCTTCAAAACTCATAAGAGGTAAAAAAGGAACTTCAGTTACATTAACAATAATGAGAATTGAAAACGGAAAATCTAGAACTTTTGATGTAGAAGTTTTAAGAGACGAGATAACCGTTGTAACTGTGGAATCTGAAATTATTGAAAACAATATTTTGTATATAAGCATTTCTCAATTTAATGAAAATACACATAAAGAATTTGTAAAAGCTACAGAAAAAATAAACGAGTATGTTAAAGGTATCATATTAGACTTGCGTTCAAATCCAGGTGGACTGTTGGATGTTTGTTCTGAAATAGCAGATATGTTATTGCCTGAAGGTTTAATATACTACACAGAAATAAAAGGTGGAGTAAGATCTGATGAAGGTTATTCAGATAAGGCGATGATTGATTTGCCAATGGTCACTTTAATTAACGGTGGTACGGCAAGTGCATCCGAAATTGTATCTGGTGCTTTAAGGGATTATGACAGAGCTACATTGGTTGGAGAAAAATCTTTTGGTAAAGGTGTAGTTCAAAGTATAAATAGATTTTCTACTAAAGACGGAATTAAACTTACTATATCAGAATACTTTACCCCTAAAGGTGTAAAAATCCATAAATTGGGTATAGAACCAGATGTAGAAGTGAAGCTAGACGATCCTACATTGATTATAGGATTAGAAAATTTAGAAAAAGACAATCAATTACAACGAGGAATTGAAGAATTAAATAAAAAGATAGATTAAAGTCGACATTATTGTCGGCTTTAATGTTTGACAATAATTGTATATAGTATTAAAATATAAACAAATGTTCTTAATGAGGTGAATATGAATAAATTTATTTTAAAATCAGATTACATTCCAACTGGCGATCAACCTCAAGCAATAGATAGTTTAGTAAAAAGTATAAATGAAAATAAATCAGATCAAATATTATTGGGTGTTACTGGATCGGGTAAGACTTTTACCATGGCAAATGTTATTGAGAGGGTTCAAAAACCAACTCTAGTGATTGCTCACAATAAAACTTTAGCCTATCAGCTGGCAAGCGAATTTAAAGAGTTTTTTCCTGATAATGCAGTTGAATATTTCGTATCTTATTACGATTATTATCAGCCAGAAGCATATGTCCCCCAATCTGACACATATATAGAAAAAGACTCATCAATAAATGATGAAATAGATAAACTTAGGCACTCTGCAACTTTATCTCTTTTTGAAAGAAGAGATGTAATCATAGTAGCCTCTGTTTCTTGTATTTACGGACTTGGGGACCCAATTGATTACAGCACTTTGGTCCTTTCTTTAAGGCCTGGAATGATAAAAGATAGAAACGACGTGATTAGAAAATTAGTAGATATTCAATACGATAGAAATGACTACGATTTTCAACGTGGTACTTTTAGAGTTAAAGGGGATACTTTAGAAATATTTCCAGCTTCTTCTTCTGAAAACACCTACAGAGTTGAATTTTTTGGAGATGAAGTTGATAGAATAACAGAGATAAATTATTTGACAGGGGAAATAGTTGGATTTAGAAAGCATATTTCAGTTTTTCCCGCATCCCACTATGCTACTACTCAAGAAAAAGTAGAAAGGGCAATAGTAACTATTGAGGAAGAACTAGAAGAAAGAATTAAGTATTTTGAAGAAAATGGTAAACTATTAGAAGCCCAAAGAATTGAACAAAGAACTAGATATGACTTAGAAATGTTGAGAGAAGTTGGATTTTGTTCAGGAATTGAGAATTATACAAGACACTTAAGCCAAAGGGAGGCTGGTTCTAGACCCTATACTTTAATTGATTATTTTCCTAAAGATTTTATGACAATAATAGACGAGTCTCACGTAACCATACCTCAAATCAGAGGTATGTATGAAGGAGATAGGTCTAGAAAGTCGACTTTAGTTGAATACGGATTTAGATTACCTTCAGCACTTGATAATAGACCTTTAAAATTCGATGAATTTGAAAGTATGATGAATCAAACAATTTATACTTCAGCTACTCCTGGTCCATATGAAAAGGATAAGACCGATGTAATTGTAGAACAAATTATTAGACCAACGGGATTAATTGATCCAGTTATTGAAGTAAGACCTTCTAAAAATCAAATAGACGATATTATTTCTGAGATTAATAAAGTTATTGAAAAAGAAGAGAGAGTTTTAATTACGACTTTAACTAAGAGAATGGCAGAAGATTTGACATCGTATTTACAAGAAGTGGGCATAAAAGTAACCTATATGCATTCGGATATCGATACTATTGAGAGAATGGAAATAATTAGAGATCTTCGCTTAGGAGAATATGACGTTTTAGTTGGTATAAACTTACTAAGGGAAGGTTTAGACTTACCTGAAGTTTCTTTAATTGTCATTTTAGATGCAGACAAAGAAGGATTTTTAAGATCTGAGACCTCGTTGATTCAAACAGCGGGTAGAGCCGCTAGAAATGTCAACGGAAAAGTAATTATGTATGCAGACAACATCACAAATAGTATGGCTAAGACTATAGAAGAAACCAAACGTAGGAGAGAAATCCAAAGTGAATATAACAAATCCCATGGTATTACACCAAGAAGTGTAACAAAATCCATAAGAGATGTTATAGAAACTACTTTAGTTGCAGAAGATGTTGAAGATTATTCTGCAAAATATTCGCTGGATGAATTGACTGCAATGATAGATGTGATAGAAGTTAACATGTTAGAAGCAGCTGAAAAACTGGATTTTGAATTGGCTGCAGAGTATAGAGATAAAGGTAAAGAATTAAGAAAATATTATAATAAGGCAAAGAAAAAACATGACAGAAAACAAAATCAAAATTAAAGGAGCAAAAGTTCACAATCTAAAAAATGTTGACTTAGAACTTCCAAGGGATAAATTTATTGTATTTACTGGTATTTCTGGTTCAGGAAAGTCATCACTGGCTTTTGATACCATTTATGCGGAGGGACAACGAAGATATGTGGAAAGTTTGTCTAGTTACGCTAGACAGTTTTTAGGCCAAATGGACAAACCAGATGTGGAAAATATAGAAGGGTTAAGCCCTTCAATTTCTATTGACCAAAAAACTACAAGCAAAAATCCAAGATCTACTGTGGGAACTACGACAGAAATATACGATTACCTAAGACTTTTATATGCTAATATTGGAGTGCCATATTGTCCAAAATGTGGAAAACCAATAAAGAGCATGACAATAGAACAAATGGGAGATTACGTAAAAACACTGGATGAGGGAACGAGAATAATGATTCTAGCGCCAGTTGTTAGAGGGAGAAAAGGCGATCATAGGGTTCTTCTAGAGAGGATAATGAAAGATGGATTTTCTAGAGTTGTCATCGATGGAGAGGTAGTTGGATTAGACGAAAAAATAGAATTAGATAGAAATAAAAAACACGATATTGAAATTGTGGTTGATAGATTAATCGTAAGGGAAGATATGGGGAATAGACTTTACGATTCTTTAGAGTTGGCAGTAAAAGAATCAGATGGCTTAGCAATCATCGACATAATCGGCGATAAGAGAGTAACTATGAACACAGAATTAACTTGTGTTGAGTGTGGAATTTCTTATGAAGAGATAACCCCTAGATTATTCTCCTTTAACGCTCCTTTCGGAGCATGTCCTACCTGCAATGGAATAGGATTTTCTAAAAGACCAGATGTGAAAAAGATAATTCCAGATATGGAAAAATCAATTATGGAGGGCGCCGTCGCAGCTTATTCTTCAGGAAAAGGAACTTATTATTTAACAATGATGGAGGCTTTGGCAAAAGCATATAATTTTGATCCAAATAAACCACTATCAGAAGCGCCTAAAGAATTTATTGATGCATTGCTATACGGCAGTAATGAAAAAATAAAATTTAAATTTAAGAGTTTTTATTCTGGAAATAAAGATTACTCAGGTGATTTTGAGGGAATTATTCCCAATTTAAAGAGAAGATTTGAAGCAACTGCTAGTGATTTTACACACGATAGAATAGACGAGTTTATGTCGGAAGTTACTTGTCCAGATTGTAAGGGTAAACGACTAAAGCCTGAAGTCTTATCTATAAAAATAAACGATAAGTCTATAACAGATTTTACTGATATGAATATTGACGACGAGATTGATTTTATAGAAAATTTAGAACTTACGAAAAAAGAAAGAATTATTGCAGAACAGATCGTTAGAGAGACTAGATCTAGACTGCACTTTTTAAAAGATGTAGGATTAAATTATTTAAATTTATCTCGAATGACAGGAACTCTTTCAGGAGGAGAAGCCCAAAGAATAAGACTGGCTACTCAAATTGGTTCCAAATTAGTAGGAGTAACTTATGTATTAGACGAACCCAGTATTGGACTTCATCAAAGGGATAACCATCTACTTTTAGCTACTTTAAGGGAACTTACTGAAATAGGAAATACTTTGATAGTAGTAGAACACGACGAAGACACCATGCATGCAGCAGATTTAATTGTGGACATTGGTCCTGGAGCTGGAATAAATGGTGGAGAAATCGTCGAAGTAGGAAGTATTGACAAAATTCAAAAAAATACCAATTCTTTGACGGGGGCGTATTTATCAGGAAAGAAATCAATACCCATTCCCGAGTCTAGAAGGGAAGGAAATGGTTTAAAAATAAAAGTTGTTGGTGCTAGGGAAAATAATTTAAAAAATATTGACGTGGAATTTCCTTTGGGAAAATTTATTGCAGTAACTGGTGTATCTGGTTCTGGAAAGTCCTCACTTGTAAACGAAATATTGTCAAAGAAATTATGGCAGCATTTCTTTAATCCTAGTACTATTCCTGGTGAGTTTGATTCAATCGAAGGAACTGAAAATATAGATAAAGTTGTTATGATTGATCAAAGTCCAATTGGTAGGACACCTAGATCTAATCCAGCCACATACACTGGATCCTTTGACATAATTAGGGATATATTTGCCAGTACAAATGAAGCAAAGGCAAGGGGATATAAAAAAGGGCGATTCAGTTTTAATGTTAAAGGTGGAAGGTGTGAAGCTTGTAAGGGTGACGGAATAATTAAAGTAGAGATGCACTTTTTATCAGATGTCTACGTTCCTTGTGAAGTTTGCGGTGGAAAAAGATATAACAGGGAAACTTTACAAGTTAAATATAAAGGTAAAACAATTTCTGATATTTTAAGAATGACTGTGGATGAGGCAATAGAGTTTTTTGATGTTCACAGTAGATTGAAAAATAAATTGCAGACTCTTCACGACGTTGGACTGGGATATATAAAAATTGGACAACCTTCTACCCAACTCTCTGGAGGAGAGGCTCAAAGAATTAAACTTTCCACTGAATTAAGTAAAATTTCAACTGGTAAAACATTGTATATTCTCGATGAGCCTACTACTGGTTTGCATACTGCAGACATTCACAAGCTTATAGAGGTGTTAAATAGACTTGTAGATACAGGTAGCACTGTCATAGTAATTGAACACAATTTAGATGTTATAAAATCTGTAGATTATGTAATAGATTTAGGTCCTGAAGGCGGAGAAGGAGGAGGAACAGTAGTCGCTACTGGAACTCCAGAAGAAGTTGCAAAGGTTAAAAAATCTCATACTGGATACTTTTTAGATAAGATTTTGAATAAAAAGAAATAGTGACGATTTGTAATTTTATAGATATAAGTTATAATAATATAACTTGGATATACTGAGTATTTTATTTCAAAGTACTCAGTATAATATTTTTAAGGAGATGGAAATGAATAAATATCTGATAATAGATGGAAGTTCAATACTTTTTAGGGCATTTTATGCATTGCCTCCAATGAACACAAAGACGGGGAAAAGCACAAATGCTATTTTAGGGTTTGTAAATATATTATTAAAGTCAATAGAAATGATTGATCCTAAAGGTATAGCAGTGTGTTTTGATTTATCAGGGCCAACATTTAGATCTGATATTTACGCAGATTATAAAGCACATAGATCTCCAGCTCCAGAAGAATTATCTGAACAATTCCACTATATTAAAGAAATCTTAACTGCCTTTAATATCAAATTTTTTGAGCTTCCTGGATACGAAGCAGACGATATTGTAGGAACTATCTCTAAAGAATTAAGCGAGTCGGGAGAAGAAGTTTATCTTCTTACAGGAGATAAAGACTATCTACAACTAGTAAACGACAGGACAAAGCTTTTATACACTGTAAAAGGTATAAGCGAGATTTCTATCTATGACGTAGATACAATTGATGAAGAAATGGGAATAACCCCTTCGCAAATTGTTGATTTGAAAGCTTTAATGGGAGATAAGTCTGACAATATTCCAGGCGTTGATGGAGTAGGGGAAAAGACGGCGTTAAAATTAATAAAAGAATTTGGTACAATAGAAAACCTTTATCAAATGGCTGATTCTTTGAAAAAAAATAAGACTAATCAAAGGATAATTGACAGCGAATCCATAGCTTTAATCAGTAAAGATTTGGCAAAAATAGATACAGATGTACCAATAGAATTCCAGAAAGATTCCATATTATTGACAAATTACGACCAAGAAACTCTTTCTGAAGTTCTTACAAAATATGAGCTAAATTCTGTAATTAGAAGACTAAATGTAGAAATTAGCGAAGATGATAATGAAAAGACGACGGATAAAAAAATATTTTATAATGAAGATTTTGACAAAATTATAAATGAGATAAATAAAGAAAAATCTTTTTCATTTAAATTCTTAGGAGATAAAAAGCCTCATTTTGGCGGAAAAGTTTTTAAGATAGGAATATTTGTTGATGACAAATACTATATAAATGATATAAAAAATGGAGATTTAACGAAAATCTCCCCTGTGTTTGAAAATGATAAAATCTCTAAATTAGGCTTTGAAATTAAAGATGAAATTTTATATTTAATTGATTGTGATATCACTTTAAATAATTATATTTGTGATATAGCAATTGGAGAATATTTACTAAATCCAACTGATTCCAACTATCCTATTGATAGGCTGGCGGCAAAATATGGTATCAATATTGAGCCTAATTTTCCAGAAACCAAAGATTTAAGAAAATCACCTGATAAGTGGGAAGATGAAATGCAGAATTCCTATTTACTTTCAGTATTAGAGGTGATAGAAGGTTGTCATAATATTCAGTTGGAAAAATTAAAAGAATATTCTATGGAAGATTTATATCATAATATAGAGTTGCCATTAACTCGAGTTTTAGCAGATATGGAATACACCGGAGTCAAAGTAGACGAAGATGCCCTTATAGGAATTGGCAAAAATTTAGATTTAGAAATAGAACTACTTATAGACAATATATATTCTTTGGCAGGTATGGAGTTTAATATTAACTCCCCAAAACAACTGGCAGAAGTTTTATTTGAAAAATTAGAACTTCCAGTAATTAAAAAGACAAAAACTGGTTATTCTACTGATATAGAAGTCTTAGAAAAACTAGAAGACAAACATGCCATCATTAGTTATTTAATTAGATATAGAACTTTAGCAAAGCTAAAAAGCACTTATGTTGATGGTATGATTGGATATATAAATAAATTAACTGACGGAAGAATTCATTCTGACTTTAATCAAATTGTAGCTGCTACTGGAAGACTTTCTAGCCGAGATCCTAATCTTCAAAACATTCCAGTTAGGACACCAGAGGGAAGAGAGTTGAGAAAAATCTTTACGGCAAGTGACGAAGATAGCGTCCTTGTAGATGCGGATTATTCTCAAATTGAATTAAGATTATTGGCAGATATTTCCCTAGACGAAAATATGATTGAATCCTTTAATCAAAAAGAGGACATCCATACCACAACAGCAGCAAAGGTATTTGAAGTAGGAATGAATGAAGTTACTCCTCTTTTGAGAAGTAGGGCAAAGGCTGTTAATTTTGGTATCGTATATGGAATTAGCGACTACGGCCTATCCCAAGATTTAAATATTAGTAGGAATGAAGCAAAACTTTATATAGATAATTATTTGGAGCGATTTTCAGGCGTTGGTAAGTATATGAAAGATATTGTTTCTAAAGCTAAACACGACGGCTTTGTTGAAACAAAGTTTGGCAGAAAAAGATTTTTACCTGAATTGAGTTCTCGAAACAGAAACGTTAGAAACTTTGGGGAACGTATTGCCTTAAATATGCCAATTCAAGGAACAGCTGCAGATATTATTAAAATTGCTATGATAAATGTATATTCAAAACTAAAAGAAAATGGATATAAAGCAAAATTAATTCTACAAATACACGACGAATTGATAATTGAATCTCCAATTAATGAAGTTGAAAATGTAAAAAAAATGCTTGTAGAAGAAATGGAAAATGCTGTAAAATTAAATGTACCAATAGTAGTAGACATTGAAGTTGGAGAATCGTGGTATGAAACTAAATAGACCTTACACTGTAGCCATTACAGGAGGTATTTCAACAGGTAAAAGCACAGCTTTAAATTATATTAAGATGAGGGGTTACGAAGTTATTGAATTTGATTTAATCGGTCATTTTATTTTAAAAGACAATTTCGTAATAAATCAATTAGTACAAAATTTTGGAAATAATATATTAAGTGCAGATGGAGAAATTGACAGAAGAGCCTTGGGTAAATTGGTGTTTTCCAATAAGGAAAAACTTAATATTTTGAACCAAATAACCCATGGTAAAATATACGAGTTGGCACAAGAAAAAATTAATTTACTTAAAGATGAGAAAATTATTTTTTTAGATATACCACTTTTATTTGAGACTAAAAATAATTTTGTGGATTTCTATAAAGGAATTGACGAAATTTGGGTGGTTTCAAGTAGAGAAGTTGTACAAATTACTAGATTGATGATTAGAGATAAAATAACATTAGAAGAAGCTCAGAACAAGATTCGTTCCCAAATGAATTTAAAGGTAAAGGAAAGACTAGCTGATCAAGTGTTATATAATAACTCTGATGTATATGAACTTTACGATGAAATAAGAATTGAATTAAATAATTTAGAAAAAAGAGTTAGTTTAAATTATGAAGGGTAATCCATTAATTGGCTTTGTAAAAGGAGCCATTTTGACATTAATAATCTTTATTTTGATTATTAATTTAACATTTCCAGTTTTTTATAACGACTACGTGGAAGAATTTTCACGTAGTTTTGACGTGGACAAATATTTAATATACTCTATAATCAAAGCAGAGAGTAACTTTAATGTAAAAGCTACTTCTGAGAAAAATGCAAAAGGATTAATGCAAATTCTAGACGAAACTGGAGAGGAAGTATTTAATACCTTAAAAATATCTGAAGGACAGAGGGATCTTTATAATCCTAAGATCAATATAATGGTGGGAACTCATTATATTAAAAGTTTAATTAATAGATACGAAAATGACGAAATCAAGGCAATTGCAGCCTATAATTCTGGGATGGTTCACGCAGATAGGTGGTCTGAGATAGATACGTATAATTTTAAAGATAATATAGATTTTAAAGAGACGAAAAATTACGTCGATAGAGTAGAAAGCAATCACAGAATCTATAAATTTCTTTATGAAAAACTCAACTTAGGGTGGACTTCGCTACCTGATTCATTTTCTATTGTTAGCGTTAAGTTAAGAGAAACTATTAGAACTATTAGAAGGTCGGTTGGTTAAATTTGAAAAAAATTATTTTATTTATATCACTATTGCTCTTATTTACAGGCTGTTCCAATGAGGAACCCACAACTGAATATGTTAAAATAGAAAAAGAAGAGTTATCCAGAATTTCACCTTCACCAGGTGGAAGCATTATTATACCTTTAATCAACTATGAAACCTTAAACCCCCTTTATTCCAATAATTCTTCTGTATACTATTTTTCAAAGCTAGTTTACGATTCCCTATTTGTTTATAATGAAGAAGGGCAAATTGAGGCTAATTTAGTTGAACATTATGTCTTATCTCCTGATAAAACCATTCTTACTTTAACCTTAAAGGAAGACATCACTTGGCACGATGGAAGTAAACTAACGACTCAAGACGTTTTAGATACCTTTAATTTTATAAAAAATGCGGAAGTTAAAAGTCCATATTATAAATTGTTTAGAAATAGCGTAGGCTATGGAATTCCTTTCGATGCCAGTAATTTCTTAAAAATGGAAATTTTTGATGAAAGAAACATAGATTTACACTTTGATAAACCCTATGCGGATCATTTAGATATGTTGACTTTTCCCATTTTGCCTAGTAACCAATTAAACAATCTCTCAGAAGAGGACAAATTTGATATGATAGGTTCTGGACCTTATAAATTAAAAGAAATCAGGGAAGGAATCCACATAGAATTGGAAAGAAATGATAATTATCACGGACGCCTTCCATATATATCAAATGTATTTGGTAAGATTTTTGAAAATGACGAGCTATCTTCATTAGCTTTTGAAACTGGGCAAATAAATTTATATTTATCCAAAGAATATGATTGGGGAAAATATCAAGATAACCCACGTGTAAAGATAGAAGAATTTTCTAGTAATGAGATGGACATGATTGTTTTTAACAATAGAAGAGGTCAATTTTCAGGGGATAAAGGAAAGAAAATAAAACAAGGAATAGCTAGGGCAATAAATAAAAAGAGAATTATTGATAGGCTTTTCTTGGGAAAAGCAGTTGAAACTTCTATTCCCGTAAATCTTAATACTACAAATTTTTACGGATTAAAAAGTGATACTTATTATAATGAAGAAAGAGCCAAGGAACTATTAAATGAAGTGGGCTATGAAAAGATGAATGAAATGGGCTTACTTATAAATGAGAGTGGAGAAACCATAGATGTGGAAGTTAAATCCAACTTCTCCAATAGTTATAAAAGAATTGCAGCCGACTTTATTGTACAAGATTTGCGAGCAATCGGTATAAATGCTTTTTCAAATTACAATTTCTCTTCTTCTGAAACATTAAATGCAGAACAAGTAGAAAAAGAAAATGAAAAATTTAGAAACGATTTGCAAAATGGAGATTTTGATATTGCGTTGATAACTGTAAATCTTACAGATATTGTAGATATGGGAGCGCTACTTCACACAAACTCCATAGGCAATGGTATAAATTATGGATATTATTCCAATTACAATCTAGATTATATTTTGGATCGCTTAAAACTTGAATCTGATTATGAAATCACAAAAGAAAATTATTTGTCTGCCATTAGAATTTTTACAGAGGACATGCCAATAGTTCCACTGTATATTAAGACAAATGCTTTATTAGTTGACGAGTCTTTACAAGGAGAAGTGAATCCTATACAATCTGATATTTACAGAAAATTTAGAAATATGTTTATACTTAAACAATTTCAGTAAAATATTAATTTAACACTGTTCATTACACAGAATTAGTGTTAATATATATATTAGTTAATAAATGAGAGGTGAAGGATTAATGATTAATAATCTTACATTTTCTGGTGGTACTCATATAGATGATAATAAACACTATAGTGAGAATGCTCCTCTGGAGATGCAAGAAATCCCACAAGTCGTTCATATCCCTTTATTACAAGGAATAGGAGTAGAGTGTACTCCCCTTGTTAAAAAAGGTGATTTAGTAAAAACTGGACAAAAGATAGGGGACTCTGAAGCTAGCTTTGGAGCTTGTGTTCATTCAAGCATGACTGGAGAGGTACTAGAAATTAAGGAAAGATACACTGCAGGTGGTAATAGAGTTAAATGTGTAACTATCCAAAAATCTGAAAATGAAGAACTTGTAGAATTTGAATCAAAATATCAAAGTGGAAAAATTGATCCATTAGAATTAGTAGATATTGCTAAAGAAGCTGGAATAGTTGGAATGGGTGGAGCAGGATTTCCCTTTGGAGTTAAACTAAACGGTGCCATTGACAATAACATAGATTCAGTTATCGCAAATGGTGCAGAATGTGAGCCATTTTTAACATCTGACCACAGACTTATGCTAGATTTTCCAGAAGAAGTATCTAAAGGTGTAGCATTAGTTGTAGATGCAATAAATGCAGATGCTGGATATATTGCAATTGAAGATAATAAGAAAAATGCAATTGATAAAATGGACAGTGTAATTGGCGACTACGAAAAATTGACTGTAGCAAGTTTGATTACAAAGTATCCTCAAGGGGATTCTACTAGAATAATTGATGCCGTACTTAATAGAATCATACCAGTTGGAGAGAGAAGTGGTTCAGTAAATGCATTCGTTTCTAATGTAAGTACTTTTAAAGCGTTACATGATGCATATTATAATGGCAAACCCTTATATGAAAGAATAGTTTCTGTTACTGGTCCTGGAGTTGTAGAACCAAAAAACATTATGACTAGAGTAGGAAGTACCGTACAGGATTTAATAAATCAATGCGGTGGATTTAAAGGCGATGTTTTAGCGGTAATTGCTGGTGGACCAATGTCAGGAAATCAAATTTTTGACCTGGAAAGCCCAATAACAAAAAAAATAACTGGAATAGTTGTATTAACAAGAGAAGCGATGGACTTAAGAGAAGAAACCCCATGTATAAAATGTGGAAGATGTTTAAAAGTGTGTCCTTCTAAACTAAATCCTGCTAAGTTAGATGCAGCAGTAGGCAGAGAAAGATTTGAACTCGCTAGAGATTTGCATATTGAAGAATGTATCCAATGTGGTGCTTGTAGTTACGTTTGTCCTGCAAAAAGACATCTTGCAGAGCATATAAAAATGGGCATCAACGAATTGAGAACTAAAGTAAGATAATTGGAGGTTTAAATTGGAAAATAAAGAAATTAATAACTTAGAAAATATCCAACCTAAATTAGATATATTTAGTTACCCATACATGAAAGATACTGTCTCAACATCGAGTCTTATGAGGGATGTAATAATAGCTTTAATACCAGCTATGGCAGGTAGTGTTTATTTCTTTGGGTTAAATGCACTTATTCTAATTTTAATATCAATAGCATCGTGTGTTGGATTTGAATTTATTTCGCAAAAGGCATTTAAGAAATCAATAAAAATCTCGGATTTGTCTGCAGTAGTGACTGGCATTTTGTTAGCTATGAACTTGCCAGCTAATGCACCGCTATGGATGCCGATATTTGGTGGTTTTTTTGCTATGTTTATTATAAAAGAGTGTTTCGGTGGGATTGGAAGTAACTTTATTAATCCTGCATTGGGAGCAAGAGCAATGCTTATGTCTTCATGGGGATCACAAATGACGTCGTATATTTGGCCTGATGCAACTACTGGCGCAACTCCATTGGGAGTTTTAAAAGCTGGTACTGGAATGTTGCCGTCAATTATGGATATGTCTGTTGGTAAGATAGGGGGAGTTCTTGGAGAGACTTCAGCAATATTATTACTTATTGGCGGAATTTATCTAATAGCTAGAAAAGTGGTAGACTGGAAAATCCCAGTTATTTATATAGTTTCTACTGCAATAA
>JAEZYW010000063.1 GCA_023418835.1 Bacillota bacterium
CCTTTGAAATTAGAGGGGCACTGGATCGCCACGACAAAAGATTGGGAGAAATCCTAGATTTAATAAAATCCCAAGGAGAAGAAAAGGACACCACAATTTTTGTTCTGGGAGACCACAGCAGTAAAGATGCAAAAAACGTCATCTTTTTAAACTCAATCTTCAAAAAACACGGACTGATTCAAACTAACTCTAGGGGGAAAATAACTTCCTACGAGGTGATTGGAAAAGAATCTGGAGGCTCTTCTTACGTCTACTCCAAAGGAAATCACACCTTTGAAGAAATCAAAGAGATAATCCAATCAGAACTCCCAGAAGAAGCAATCGAAGCTTTCTACACCAAAGAAGAAGCTAAATGTCTTGGAGCAGACGAAAACTGTCTTATGATGTTAGAAGGAAGGCTTGATTATCTCTTTGAAGATCCAATCGCTCCCAAACCCCTTATGACAGTGGAAGAGCTAATGAAAACCAACATCGCCTTTCACATAAACAACCACGGCTACAGTCCCCACCTTAAAGAGGACTACGAAACCGTCTTTATCGCAAAGGGAAAAGGGATTAGAAAAAACTACAACATTGGAAAAATGAATTTAATCGACGAAGGCCCCACCTTTGCAAGGCTTTTAGGCCTTGACCTTGGGGACACAGACGGACGAGTTTTAGAAGAAATTTTGACAGGAGAATAAAATGGAAAAATTGATAAGATCAGTATCTAAAAAAGAACGAAGTTGGATTTTGTATGACTGGGCGAACTCCGCCTACTCAATGACGGTGACCTCAGCAATCCTTCCAATTTATTTCAGTTCCATGGTAACGGCAGCTGGATACAGTGGAGACACTGCAACGGTATTTTGGGGCTACACAAACTCTGTCGCATCTATAATAGTTGCAATTTTAAGCCCGATTTTAGGCGGACTTGCAGACCATATGGGAATGAAGAAAAAGCTATTTACAATCTTTTCCTTTATGGGAATTTTTTTCACTGCTTCTCTTGCCCTTATTCCCTTTGGAGTTTGGGTTCCCCTTATGCTAACTTACATCTTGACGGTTTTAGGATTTTCTCTTGGAAACGTCTTTTACGACTCCTTCCTCACAGATGTCACCACAGAAGAAAGAATGGATAAAATCTCCACAATGGGATTTGCCTTTGGATACATTGGCTCCACAATTCCATTTATCATATGCATGGTCTTTGTGGTGTTGGCACAAATGGAGCTGATTCCTATATCCGTCGTAACAGCATCGAAGATTTCCTTTGTCTTAACGGCAATTTGGTGGTTTTTATTTACCCTTCCAATGTATAAAGATGTGGAACAAGTCCACGGAATTTCTGGGGAATACAGTCTTAGAGACAGCATCACAAACCTTGGAAAAAGTTTCAATAAAATTAGAAAAAATAAAAGAGTTTTTTACTTCTTGCTAGCATACTTTTTCTATATTGACGGAGTGGACACTATAATCAAAATGGCTACAAGCTACGGAACTGCCCTCGGTCTCAGCTCCACAGTTTTACTTCTAGTCTTATTATTTACTCAATTTGTCGCCTTTCCATTTTCTATCCTCTATGGGAAAATGGCAGGAAAATATGGCGCAAAGACTATGATTTATGTAGGAGTGTTTGTATATACGATAATTTGCATCTACGCCTACTTTATTAAAAGCGAAATCGACTTTTGGATTCTAGCGTTTTTAGTGGGAACGAGCCAAGGAGGAATCCAAGCAATCAGTAGATCTTATTTTGCAAGTATGATTCCAAAAGAAAACTCCAATGAATACTTCGGTTTTTATAATATCTTTGGAAAATTTGCAGCCATTATGGGACCAGCCCTAATTAGTTTTACCACCCAAATAACGGGAGACGTTCGAAACGGAGTTTTCAGTTTGATAGTTTTATTTATTGTCGGTATAATATTTTTAATAATCGAAAGACGACAAGTCAGCAGACTGTAAAACCTATTGTAGAGATGCGGTTTTTGTAGGGTATGCATTCCCACGCGTCCCGTGATTTTAAGAAAGGAAATAATATGCTAAACGTACAAATATTTGGAAAACGAAAATGCTTTGACACAAAAAAAGCAGAAAGATTTTTTAAAGAACGAAATATCAACTTTCAATCCATCGACATTCTCGACAAAGGAATGTCCAAAGGCGAACTCCAAAAAGTTGCCCAATCTGTGGGCGGAATCGACAACCTAATAGATGAAAAAGCAAAAGACAAGGACACCCTTGCCTTTATAAAATACAGCCCAGAAGACACAAAATTTGAAAAAATTTTAGAAAACCAACAAGTCCTAAAAACCCCCATTGTGAGGAATAAAAACAAAGCCACTGTTGGAATCGAAGAAAAAACATGGGAAGAATGGATAAACGAATAGAATTGATAATATGGTTTATATCCCATATAATTTAATCAGAGGTGCCTATAAATGATAAAACATTTAGAGTAGAGTTTTATGAAGATGAGACTAGTAATTTTCCAGTAATTGATTTCATTGAATCTTTAGATAATAAAAAACTTAGCACGAAGATTATTAGAGATATTGAATTACTTGAAAAACATGGAAATTCGGTTCCTCGAGAACTCTCTAAACATTTAAAAGACGGAATATTTGAATTGTGTACAAAATTAGGCTCCAATATTGTTAGGACATTATATTTTTCCACAAGAATAAAATAATTGTTATTACAAATGCATTTGTGAAGAAAACTCAAAAAACTCCTACTAAAGAAATAGATAGAGCAATATTTAGTAGAAAAAGATACTTAGAAAGGATTGTTGATTATGACTAAGTTGTTCTCAGAATATTTAAATGATAAACTGAATAATCCTGAATTCAAAAAAGAATATGATGCTCTTGAACCTGAATACGAGTTGATACAAGAGCTTATCGAGATGCGTAAAATGAAGAATTTAACCCAAAGTGACATTTCAAAAATGACAGGAATACATCAAACTGATATAAGTAGATTGGAAACTGGTAAAGCAAATCCTACACTAGAAACACTTCTTAGAGTTGCTGATTCTCTAGATTCAAAATTAAAAATAGAGCTAGTTCCTAAAATTAAATTTAAAAGAACCCCCCAATAAAAAGAAGAAAAAAATTAAAAAATAAAGAAATTTTCATTTCAGATAAATCTACACCATACAAATAAAAAAACCTAGAAAGCCTAGATTTCAAATGTAGGGGACGCATTCCCATGCGTCCCGTAATTTCATAATAAACAAAGGTCTCGATAAATCCTTTTCGGGATGCGTAGGAACACATCCCCTACGCTTCGCCGATGTTTACATATTGATAGTGTTATCTTCTACCTTTTAAAAATATTCGGGAGGCGTGGGAACGCCACCCCTACATTCAATTCAATTCCAAAATTTTTCCACATCTAAACTCAAACCTAAAACTAAATTCTTCGACAATGTCTCGTAACTATCCAAAGACTTAATTTCAAAACCATCATTTAAAATAACAACTGCCTTTCCATCTTTCTTTCCAATCTTAGAAATCCCACGAACATTAACATACCCATAAGCCCCGTCGCTTTTGCCAATGGGTCTTCGAACCCTCACCTTTATAAAAACCTGATCTCTAATAACTATTGGAGCATTTTGATAAATCCCCATCTTTTTAAACCTATTTTTTTGTGCAATCAAATCTATAGCATAAAAAAAGTACATCCTCTTTAAAAATGTCCTCATAGACATATAATATGTTCTCCCAACGCCTTTTGAAGTATAAATATAAGTAGAATCTCCCCTGTCTGTATATCTAGGGATTATTGCAAAAATCCCCTCCTCGATTGAATAAATCATACTCCACCTCCTAGTAATAATATTGTATAAGAACATTCGTTCTTTTTCAAGGGCAAAAAAATGAATTGTAGGGAGGATTTAAAGGTACCATTTTCAATGGTGTTCCATCGTAAACGATAGCGGGAGGCGTGGGAACGCCACCCCTACAAAAAAAGAGACTGATTTTTCAATCAATCTCTTTAATGTTGAAACTAATTATTCATCAGTTTCTTCTTCATTTCCTTCATCTATTGGTTAAACATTTTCTTCTGCTGGCTCAGTATCAACTACTGTTTCAGTTTCTTCAACTTCATCTGCTCCCGCACCTTCTGCAACTTTAACATTTACTGTATAAGTTGTTTTAGTACCGTCTTCAGCTGTTACAACAAAAGTATACTGGTTATTGTTTACCTTAGTAACTTCTGATACAGTAGCTTTACCATGTTTTGGAGTTGCAGTAATTGCTAAAGTCTCAACAAGATCTGTTCCTTCAGGTAGTTGAACCTCATACTCAGTTTGACCATCTTTTACTGGCACATCTTTCCCAGCAACAGTTAAAGATTTAAGATTTGTATTATCAGAAAGTTCTTGTTCAAACTTTATGGTGTATTCTTTAATCGTTCCATCTTCTGCAGTTACAGTAAAATTCCAATTTGGTCTTTTCACTGGATTTGGATTTGCAGTTGCTCTATCTGCTACTTCATCAATTTGAACTTGTACAACATCACCAATTTGATGGGTTTTTGCAATAGTGATAGTAATAACACCATTTTCGCTATCAATATTAATACCCTGTGTTGGTACAGTTTGTCCTATTATACCTTTGTGTGGAGATACTTTCTTTACACTTGTATCACTTGATAAAGCTTCATCTTCTTCAAACTTAGCATATACTGTTGTATTTGCATTTATCGGTTTTGAGAAATCAAATTCAGTTCCAAAAGTCGAATCAGTATACCAACCTTTAAAAGTAAATCCTTCTTTTGTAGGATCTTCTGGTTTAGTTGCCTTTTCTCCTGCTTTTACTTCTTGTGCCAGAACACTTGATCCACCGTCCACATTAAAGGTAACCGTATAAGTTTTTTCAGTTTTCTTTTCCAATCCTTTAATCGCATCATTTATTCTCTTTGTTGCTGCGTCAATTGTAGCTTGGTATGGGCAAGTGTCGTAATAGTAGTATGGATATCCGTCGTAATATCTATAGTTTCCTCTGTCACGATAGATTCTTTCAATTTCAGAATCTGTTACTCTGCTTCCGTAAACGTCTTTCATTGCTCTTCTAAATCCTTCTAAAGAGTTATAGCTATTTGGATTTATTCCGTAATATCCGTAGTATCCGTAATATCCATCATAGTATCTACCGTCTCTGTAGTTGTCGAAGATTTCTCTTAGTTGTGCTGTTGTGAAAACTCCTGGATAGCTTCTTCTTACTGCACTTTCAAATGAAGAAAAAGTAGAATAGTTCCAAGGTCTAAGGTCATATCCATAATATCCATATCTATAGTCGCCTCTGTAGTTCTTATAAGTGTTATAAGTTGATCTGCCAGCGTCTACTGCTC
>JAEZYW010000098.1 GCA_023418835.1 Bacillota bacterium
GAGGGCTTAAAGAATCCGTCACTGGCTTAATCCCAACTTCATGAAGAACAATTATGGTGTCTTTGTTTAAATATTTGGAATTTCTTAAAACTTCTGAGGGTTCAAATCCAAATACGATATCTCCACTTTCTTCTTTTAAAAAAGGAGAATGTATCTCTTTGTCACTTATTCGAAGATGACTCGTAACGGAGCCGCCCATTTGTGCCATTCCAATTGTTTCAGTTGTCTTTATTGAAAATCCTTTTTTTACATACGCTGCGGAGATTAATCTAGAAAGAAGCACAACTCCCTGCCCTCCCACTCCAGTAAAAAGAATTTCTTTTTTCATCACTCCACCTCCACGATTGCATCTTTTGGACAAATTGAATTACAAATCCCACATCCATAACATAGATTCAAATCTATATCAATTTTCCCTTTCCCTTTTATTAAAGCAGGACAGCCCAATTTTTTTACACAAATTTTGCAATTAATGCAATTATTATTGATCATATATTTTCTTATGGGTTTATGAAGTTTTATGCAAGGAGCTTCAAATACAATCCCTCTAACTCCCTTTAATTTTGAAATTCTTTTGACTTCATCAATTGCATTTTTAGTATCAAAGGGATCTAACCTTACAACTTCATTTACTCCAATAGATTTTAAAATCTTTGGTATGGAAATCTTTTTATGGAAACTTCCCATCATTGTCTCACCCGTACTTGGACTAGGCTGTTTTCCCGTCATTGCAGTAGTCCCATTGTCTAAAACGACAACTATTAAATCTGTTCCATTGTAAACGGCGTTTATTACACCAGTAATTCCAGAGTGAAAAAATGTTGAATCTCCTATAAAGGAAAAGTTTATTACATCTTCATCACTTCTTTTTATTCCTTGGGCAATTGTAATTCCAGCTCCCATACAAAGACATGTATCCACCATATTAAGAGGTGGAGCATTTCCCAAGGTGTAACAACCTATATCTCCTGTAAAAACAGTTTCTTTACCTATCATTGCCTCTTTGATGATGTAAAAAGAACCTCTATGGGGACAACCTGCGCAAAGAGTTGGAGGTCTTTTAGGAATCAAATCTCCAAAGTTTTCTTTTATTGATTTATCGTTGTGTTTTAAACCAAAAAATTCATATACTTTGGGCTCAATTATTTCCACACTGTTTTCCCCTGCCAAAGGCATGGTACCAGAGCCTTTTCCCAAAACCTCAACCTTTAAATTATTTTTACCTATAACTTTTAGTAGTTCCTCTTCTAAATACGAAGACAATTCCTCAACTACTAAAACTTTCTCCAGTCCTTCTAAAAATTCTAATGCCAGTTCTTCTGGAAAAGGATAGGGAGTCGCTACTTTTAAGTACTTGTAGTCTGTTTTAGAAACCTCCTCCAATATTTCTTGTAAATATTTATGGCTTACTCCTTGAGTGAGTATTCCTAATTTTCCAGATCCATAAAGAATATTGTTTTTAACTTTAGAAAACTCTTTTGATATTTCAGGGTTTCTCTTTTCAATCCTCAAATGATGCTCATAAGATGCGGCAGGAAAAATCACCCATCTGGAATCTTTTTTGAACTTTTCAGTTTGATTTTTTTCTAATTTTAATTTTGGTAAAAAAGATTCTACGCTATGACAAACTCTAGTAGTCGGTCTAATAATAACTGGGGTATTGTATTTTTCTGAAATTTCAAAAGCCTTAACCATCAATTCATAAGCCTCACTTGGACTACTAGGATCTAAAATTGGAATTTTTGAAAATAATCCGAAAACCCTAGTGTCTTGTTCCGTTTGGGAAGATATTGGCCCTGGATCATCTGCAACTAAAATGACGAGACCTGCTCCAACTCCAATATAGGCTAAATTCATTACAGCATCAGATGCTGCATTTAAACCAACTTGTTTCATTGTTATTAAAGATCTTTTTCCGCCAAAAGAAGCTCCAGCTCCAACTTCCACTGCAACTTTTTCATTTACAGACCATTCAACGTAAATCTCTTTATTGAAATTGTTTTTAGCCACATATTCTAAAACTTCGCTAGAAGGAGTTCCCGGATATCCCGTCACTACTTCTACTCCTGCGTCCATAGCCCCCAAAGCCATGGCCTCATTTCCCATTAAGATTTTCATTCTTACCCTCCAATTAAAAAAACCATTTACCCCCAAACAAGGAGCAAATGGTATTACGGTGCCATCCTATCTTTTGCGTAAATATTTAAAAAAACGCACTCAATTTTGGATACTATCATATCCTCATCTCTGTAACGGGAGAAACCCGTCTCGGCTACTTTAATTCACCTCGCATTCATAGACCCATTCACTTAAAGGACAATATCTATTCTCACCAACCATAGACTCTCTGAACTGTCGAAATTAAGCTACTACTTTCTAATCTTCAATTTCATTATAATTAAATATTATACACATTATTCATTACAAGTCAAATATTAATCGAAAATAATTTACTTATACTATAATCTCGTTCATTTTTACATCATCTATTGATTTTCTGTTACCTTTGTGCTAACTTATAATTATTAATGTGGGAGGAATAAAATGATCAATTATTTAGAGAAAGCTTTAGAAATAAAAGATGATATTGTAAAAAATAGAAGAGAAATTCACCAAAATCCAGAATTGGGATTTAATTTGGAAAAGACAATTGCTCTAGTTGTAGACAGACTAGAAAGCTACGGTTACGAGCCAAAAATTGTGGGAAAAGCTGGAGTAACTGCAACTGTCGGTTCAGGATCACCAGTAATACTTTTGAGAGGAGATATGGACGCTCTTGCAATGGACGAATCCACAGGATTAGAATTTGCATCCACTAACGGAGCAACTCATTCTTGCGGACACGACGGACACACTTCCATGTTACTAGGCGCTGCTAGAATCTTAAAAGAAAATGAAGAAAACTTAAAAGGAACTGTAAAATTCATGTTCCAACCCGCCGAAGAAATTTTAGGGGGAGCAATCGACATGATAGAAAATGGTATCTTAGAAAATCCTAAAGTTGATGCGGCAGTGGCAATGCATATTTACGCTGGAGATGGAGAATCTAAAATGGGAAACATCTATCTTTCCAGAGGACAGGCCTTAAGTAGTGCAGATGCATTTAAAATTAAAGTTAAAGGAAAAAATGCTCATGGCTCCACTCCCGAACAAGGAATTGACGCTGTAATAACGGCTTGTAATATTGCAATTGGACTTCAAACCATAATAGCAAGGGAAGTCTCAATGTTCGACAATTGTGTAGTTCTAGTTGGAAAGATTTACGGAGGAGATACTGTAAACACAACAGCGGGACATGCAACTTTAGAGGTCTCTGCAAGGGCTAATAACGAAGAGTCGAGAGCATTTCTAACGAAAAGAATTGAAGAAATTTCAAAAGGGATTGCTCAAACTTACAGAGCTGAAGTTGAAATTGAACATACCATGGGAGCTCCTTCCATGTTTAACAACGTGGAACTAGTTGACGATATTGTAGAATTTTCTAAAGACATAATCGGGGAAGAAAATATTAACATAACTCCGATGAAATCAGGAACAGAAGACTTTGCATATGTTGGACTTGAAGTTCCAGCAGTTATGATCAATATTGGAGCTGGCTCTGTAGAAGAAGGATATAAATTTGGAATGCATAACCCAGGAATGCAATTCAACGAAAACATATTGCCAATAGGTTCTTCACTTTACGCAGATGTAGCGACAAAATATTTAGAAAAATACAGCAAATAAAAATAAGGTGCCGATCCAAAATAGGAAAAGCACCTTTTAAATTTTCTATTATAACATTTTTACCATTATACCAGCCATGATTACTGATCCTATAGTTACAGTAGCAAAACCTGCAACGAGCATTCTTGGTAGTATTTCATTTAGAATTAATTTTCTTTCTTCTTCCGTTTTACCGTTTGCATTTGCAACCTCATTTGATAAGACAAATGTCCCAGGGAATCCAAAAAGGGCTGTCATACCAATTGCAATCGCCATAGGCGTAGACATTTTGAAAACTTAGATGCAATTGTAGATAGGATAAACACTTCAATTGTTCCTAAAATTAAAGTAATTATTAATGGAAACAGTATATTTTGTAAAATCTCTGGCGTCGCATTTGCTAAGGGAGCAAATATTACTGCCATTAAAGCAGTCATTGCTTGACCGAAGGCATTTGCCTGCGTCATTGTACTTGGTTCTAAAAATCCAATATATCTTCCTAAAACCCCTATGAAAAGACAAATTACAAACTGATGAACCAATCCATTAGTAAGAACTGAAAGTTTTTGTGCAATAAAGGCACTAATTGCAAGTTTTAAAAGCAACATATAAGTCGTTTGAAGATCTTTTGGAAGAGGTGGTAGTAATGTCTTTTTCTCCTTTACTATAACTTCTTCGTCAAAGTGATCTCTAGACAAAATTGATTTAGCTTCTCTATTTAGTATGAAGGAGCAAATTGGGTAACCAATAAAACCTTGTACTGCTACAATAATTATAACAAAAATTTGCACTTTACTCATTCCCAAAGCTTCTGCTCTTTCTCCCATTACAAGCGTAGCAACTACACCGCCCGCAATTGGCGGAGCCGCTGCAATAGCGTATATTCTATCTACAAAAATTGGTCCCACTGTAAATAACATTAAACCAATTCCAAACATTGCAAAAATCGCCACAATTATGGTCTTCCACTGTTTAATAAAATCTCCCACATCTAACATCGTGCCCATGTGGGTAATCAAAAGTCCAACCATCAACCCACCAATTCCAGAAAGCTGTGCATCTGCAAAAACAGTCGCAGGAAGCCCATTCCAGAAAGCTATAATAAAAACTACTGATGCTGTAAATAGCATTGACACTATAGATTTAGTAAAATAAGAAATAATATCACGAAGGGTAAAAACTGCCAACACTATTATAAGTGCTACCATTGAATTCATAAAAACCTCCCTAAAATTTTTATCCTGAGTTTATATTTACTTAAATAATTACTCAAATTTAACTCAGGATGTATTTACTGATTCTACCAATAATCATTAAAATAGTAAATGTAATTTTTTGTGATTAACTGGGAATAAAGATTATAAAAATAAAAAATCCCTGAAATAAAAGTTATCTCAGGGATTTAAAAATATAAACTTGTTTTATGAAATATTATCCTGGGAAAAATATTCTCAATCCTACAAAAGCCCATACTATTATATACAATAATGCTGCAACAGATACAGACCACCCGCCAAATAACATTGCCTTCATATTGTCGGATCTTGCAATTCCCATTTGTCCTACCATGTTTGCAGTGGGATAAACTGAAGTGGTTATTCTAGAAGCTGCAATCAATGCTATCGCCCACATTTCCATAGGGAAATTGTAAACTTCCAAAGCAGGAGCAAATAAATCGTGGGTAATTTGAAGTTGAGCAACCGCTGCCCCATCTACTCCAAATCCACCTACAAAAGAAGCTAAAATCAATAAAGATTCCCTTCCGAATCTGTCTACTAGTCCAAGTAATATGTCTCCTAAAGCTTGGAAACCTCCACCTAAGTTAATAAGTTCCAAAAGAACGTTTAGCAATATAAATAGCAAAAACATACTTGCCATC
>JAEZYW010000106.1 GCA_023418835.1 Bacillota bacterium
CGGGGGATTTTTTTATTAATGGGTATATTTATTGTGGTAATTATATGTTTATAGGGCTTTTATTAGTAATTATAATTTTTATGTTATAGAAAACTTGAAATAGCCATTGCAGTTTTATAAATTCAAAAAGAGAAAGAGATAAAGGTGAATGAGATGACTATTAAAAATTACGAAGACGTTTTAAATTTTTGGTTTGATGAAGATCACATTCCTTTCCAATTTGCAGAAAATGAGGAATTTGACGAATTAATTAGAAGAGAGTTCCTATCCACTTGGGAAGCTGCCAAAGAGGGTTTGCTTGTGGGTTGGAGAAAGACTATAAAGGGAAGATTGGCAGAAATTATTGTACTGGACCAATTTTCTAGAAATTTATTTAGAGACGACATTAGAACTTACACCCAAGATAAAATGGCAATTGCCCTTGCCCAAGAAGCTGTGAACCATCCAGAATATGATGAACTGGAAACTATTGAAAAGAAGTTTATTCTTCTTCCATTTATGCATTCTGAATCTACAAAGCTCCACGACTGGGCTTATAAATATTATTTAGCTTTAGAAGACGAGGGAACTTTATACTTCCAAGATAAGCACAGGGCAATTTTAGATAGATTTGGGAGATATCCATATCAAAACTCGGATTTAGGTAGGGAATCTACAGAAGAAGAGTTAAAGTGGTTGGAAGAAAAAGACGGAAATTATTTTGATGTAGAAAATGAATAAAAGAGACTACCATCTTTCAAAAGAGTTTGAAAATTCTTTTGTGAAAATAAAAGATGGAAAAAATTTTTACTATGGCGGGAATCAGCATTGGTTTAAGAGAAAAAATAAAAGAGTAAATGGCTGTGGGCCTGTTGCAGGTGGGAATGTATTAGCTTATCTCGCTTTAAAAGAAGAAAAATATTCAAAATTATACGATGAGAAAGATTTTTCGAAGGAGAATTTCACAAATTTTCTAGAAAAAATCTATAATAAGATTAAGCCTAGCCCCTTGGGTTTGATTAACGTCAACCACTTTATAAATTCTATATTGAAATTTGGAGAGTCTAGGGGAGTAAACTTAGATTATAAAAAGCTGGGATTTAGAGATAGAAACTTCACTTTCTTTTCTTGCTACACTTTTATCAGGAATGCCTTAAATAGAGATATTCCAGTTGTAGTCTTTAATTTAGACTTAAGGAAAAACTATTTATTTCGCTGGCATTGGATGGTAATTACAAGAATTTACCACGATGGAGACAAGATAAAGGTAGTCGTTTCATCTTGGGGCAAAAGATATATCGCAGATTTTGACAGGCTCTATTCTTCTATGAAATTAGGAGGAGGCCTTGTATATTTCTATTAGATGGATATAATTTCTTTCTAATAAGTTTTTATTTTAGTAAATATTTGTGTATAATAAAATAAAGATTAATTTGTTAAATGGAGGCATTTATGATTAAAATAATCTCAGACGATGGCGCAGATTTGCCATTGGAGACCATTGAGAAATATAATATAGAAATTTTTCCCATTGCAGTATTTCTAAATGATGAGGAATATTTGATTGGGAATAATATAAATGAAATGGTAATGTACTCTAATATGAGGAAGGGATCTGTTTACAGAACTGCCCAAGTAACTAGAGCTCACATGGAAGAAAAATTTGAAGAATTTATAAAAGAGGGGTTAGACGTGATTTATCTACCCCTATCTTCTGGAATTTCAGGAACTTATGAAACTGCTTTAGCAGTTCGAGAAGAGTTATTAAAAAAATATCCAGATGCCAGTCTTCATGTAGTGGACTCTAAGGGAGCGACAATGGGTCAAGGAATGGTGACAATTAGAGCTTGTCTCATGGCAGAAGCTGGAAAGATACCAGAAGAAATTGTAAGAGATATTGAAAATGTTATAAAAAATCAAGTTCACCTCTTTACAGTTGGAGATTTGGAATATCTCTATCGAGGAGGGAGACTTTCCAAAACTTCCCAAATTATTGGCGGATTATTAAACATTATGCCAATTTTATATGTAGATAGGGAAAAGGGAAAGATTGAGTCCATTGACAAGGTCAGAGGCTTTAATGCCTTTTTAAGAAAAGTTAAAGAGTGGGGAAATAAACTCTCCAAGGAAGGAAAGTTCAACCCAAATCAAACGGTGGTTTTATGTCACGGAGATTGGGAAGAGGTGGTTTTAAAGACGAAGGAATTTTTCGTCAAAGAGATGGGAGTTAAAGAAGAAAATGTAATAATTTCCAAATTGGGTTGCGTTATAGGAGCTCATACGGGTCCAGAAGCCATAACGATATTTTTCAGTGGAGATCCAATAGAATTTCATTATTTTGAAATGTAAAAGATTTTAAAATTTTTCAAATTAAATTAAATTTAGATATAATAAAAGCCTCAGAAGTTAAGTTCAAATTTTACCTTAACTATTTGAGGCTTATTGTTTTTCACTTTTTAGATTTACTATTATCAATTCAGGATTGTTATTCACTCTAACGGGAATCATGCTATTTCCCAAACCCCTGCTGACAATTAGCTTATAGCCATCCTCTTCATATAACCCACTAGTATATTTAGGAAAGATGCCCTGTCCAGGAGCGAAAATTCCACCGATAATGGGAATTCTAAATTGTCCTCCATGGGCGTGACCTGAAAGGGTCAAATCGATTTTTTTATTTTTGTAGGAGGAAAATAGTTCCGGTCTATGACTTAAAAGAATTTTATATCCATCAAAATTGTCCTCAAGTTGATCCAGATGGTATTCAACTATATCGTTATTTGTAACAATCTCTTCAGTCTTTCTCGTAAAGTATGGATCGTTTAATCCAACTAATTTAATCTTGGAATTATTTTTTTCCAAATAGACAAATTCATCATCCAAAACTCTAGCTCCTAGGGTTTCCATATCACCTTTAAATTTGAGATAATTTAAATGTCTGCCCTCGTGATTTCCCGTTACATAAAATATGGGGGCTATTTCCAAACCTTGGTTGATAAAATCCAAAGCCCTGTACTCATCGGGTCTTCTTGAATCTATTAAGTCTCCAGTGATTACGATTATATCTGGGTTAGATTTTTGAATTTTTTCAATTAACTGACCTTTCCAATAGTGATTGTGAAGATCTGAAACATGGGCGATTTTATAATTGTCAAATTCTTTTGGGATCAATGGATCTTCTACAACAATTTCCCTTACTTTTATAGTGGTATTACCAAAATATAGCCAAATTCCTGTTAAAATAATTAGGGCTAAAAGTAGCCCTAATCTTCTCATTTTTATGATCTTATTTTTACTTACCTTGCCCACTGTATTACTCCGATAATCCCGCCTTTAACGACGACGTTTTCTATTTCAGCCTTGTCTAGAATTTTCCCTGCCGATACAGACCTACTTCCAGAACGGCACATAATATAATACTTCTTATCTTTTTCCAGTTCATCTATTCTGCTTTCCAGTTGGGGAAGGGGTATTACCTTATAAGATGGAAAATAATTTCTCTCGTCTTGAGAGATTTCTTCTTCTCCTCTTACGTCTAAAACGTCTACGTCTTTCATTATTTCAACAAAGTCTTTTGCGTTCATTGAGTTTTTTGGTCCAAAAAAGTTAAACATATTATCGTCTCCTAACTATTCATGTCTTAAAGCATCTATTGGATTTAATTTTGCCGCTTTAGATGCGGGATAATATCCAAAGAATATCCCTATAAACATGGAAAATCCTACTGCAATTGATATGGATAATATAGATGGCAGTGTTGGAGATTGCATCAAAGTGCTAATTCCAAATCCACCTGCTCCTCCTAATAATACCCCAATTGCTCCGCCGATAATACATATTATTATACTTTCTATAATAAATTGACCTTGAATGTCAGAGTTCGTAGCTCCCAAAGCCTTTCTAATACCAATTTCTCTAGTTCTTTCTGTAACTGAAACTAAAAGAATATTCATTACACCAATACCCCCAACTAAAAGGGAAATGGCAGCGATACCTCCGATTGCCAATTTCATAGTATTCATTACGGTGTTTATTTCTGAGATTTGAGAAGAAAGAGTATATATGTCAACTTTTACTCTAGTATTGTCTTTGTAATATCCCTCGTTGAAAAAATCTTCCAAATCTTTTTTTAGTTTTTCACTATCTTCTCTATCGGCACCTAGAATATTTAAATTTCCTATTTTAGAATAATCTCTGTTTTTATCTCCATATTGTCTATTGCCAACTGGGTAGGGGATATAGAAGCTAGTTGGAGTATCAGGGTCTTCTCCACCCATCATTCCAAAAGAAATTGGGACGTACTCATAAACTCCTACTACAGTATAGGATCTTATATTGTTTCCAGATGTCCTCACATCTATTTGGGATCCTAATGCAGCTTCAATGTTGTTGTCATAAATCTTTTCTACAACTTTATTAGAAATAACTGCGACTTCTTTATTTTGCAAAATGTCAGTCTCTTCTAAAAAACGTCCGTTAATCATTTTGACTTTATTAGTTTCTTTCCCATCAGGGGAGCTAGAATTTATACTAACTTTTATAGAGTTTCGACCTTTAGAAATTTCACCGCTAGAACTTGCGCCAGGAATTTCTACTGCCTGTAATCTTTCGCCAAATTTATTCTTTAATTGCTTGGTCAAGTCAATGGGAAATCTATCTCTATCATTAATATCTCCAAATCCCATAATGCTACTTTCTCTAGGGCTAACGTATATTG
>JAEZYW010000115.1 GCA_023418835.1 Bacillota bacterium
AAATTTTTCTCCATAAAAATCTCCCCCAACTTAATTAGCATTATAGCAGAAATAAAAAAAATGAAAAGTATTTAGTAAAATTTTTAGGAGTTATTTTTTATTGACCTTTCAAAAAAATGATTGCGTCTGATAAAAAGGCTGTTTAATGGGAAATTAATATGAGCAAAAATTAATAGATTAAAATATTTAATAAAATAATGTTAAATATTGAGAAAAAATTTAGTGATAAGTTTTTATTTGCTTTAAAATTTAAGTTTGATTGGATTGAGAAAATTTTATAGGGAAGATTTATTTTCCCAATCCAATCAATGGTAAAGGTATCCGAGGAGAAATACCTAGAAGATATCTATTAAAAAATTTGTTCCTAAAGATAGTTAAAAGGATTTATCTAAACTAGTCTTTGAAAAGGTCGAAGATAATATCCTTTTGAGACCATTTCATGGCCTGCCGGCCCGAGGGTAGTCGAAAAAGGATTTATCGACACCTTAGTTTCATTATAATTTCTATATCTATATCTTATCATTTCTTTTATAAAAGTCTGTCACCCAAAGGGTGACAAAATATGAATAAAATGCATTTTAAAAAGATTTAAATCGTTGATTATTTAACAATTTTATAATACACTTATACTCAAGGAAAGGTAAAGGACTGGGAGATTTATCGTGAAAAGGATGTTAATTGTAGAAAATGACAATTTTTTAAAAGAATTGTTATGCGAATATTTTAATAACAGTGGAAATTATAAAGTTGTAGCCGCAGTTACAGACGCAAGCTACGCTCCTTCCCTTTGCTTTGAATTAAATGTAGATGTAGCTTTATTGGATATTTGTACAGATGATGGAAATTATGGCGGCATAAAAGCTGGAACGGAAATAAAAAAAAGATATCCCCATATAAAAGTCATATTAATGACGGGAATACCAGAAGCCAATTTCATATCCGAAGCCCACTCTGGAAAAATTGATAGCTTTTTATACAAATCAGATACTATTGAAAATTTATACAACGCAGTGGAGTTGACTATGTCTGGAAAAAGTATTTGGCCTGAAGAAGGGGAACATCCCTTTGTAAAACTGGATATTTCTCTGTCAGCTAGAGAAAAGGAAGTTGCAAGACTTATCTGCATAGGGTGCTTGACTAGAAGCGAGATTGCAAAAAAATTGGACATTAGCCCAAACTCCGTTAAAACAATTACTTCGAGAATATTTGTAAAAACTGGGGTCGATAACGCTAGAGAACTTATGAAATTCATGTTGGCAAATGATTTTTTCCTTCCAGAAGAATGAATAAAATCCATAAAATAGCTCTACTTGGAATTTACTTTCCAGATAGAGCTTTTAATTTGCAATTTTATAATCTTTTTTAATCTTTGCAACTACCCTAAAAGGTTTTATGCTCTCCACTTCTAAATCTCCATTATAAGGTTTGAGGCGAAATCTCATGCCCAAGATGCCCCCACCTTCTACAATGCGCTGAACTGCAGGCATTCCGTCATTTTCTATTGAGACCAAGTAATGACTATCTTCTTCAAAGTATTTAATATAAATATTTTTCGCTTCACCGTGAATGATTGCATTAGTAATTCCTTCAATTGCAATTAGGGAAAAGACTTGTTTAACTTCTTCTGGTAAGCTGACCCTGTAATCCACTTCAATATTTATGCCTATTTCTTTAAAGAACTTTTTAATCTCGTCAATGTTTTCTTCTGGAGTTTTATTAGGTTCCTTTTTAAAATATTCCAAAATTTCCAATGGTCTTATTAAACTGAGATCCAATTTGCCCTCTTCGTAGTTATTAAACAGACTTCTCAACATAGTGAAATGGTTTCCAAGGGTGTCGTGTAGATGGATTTTTATTCTAATCTTTTCTTCTTTATCTACAATTTCATTTATATTTTTAATCATCTGGTCAATTTCTTTATAGGATTTCTCTAGTTCCTAATTTTTCTTTTCTATTACTTCTAATTGATCGTATACTTTGGTGACGTCGTATACGATTAATTCGTTGTAGAGTTTAGATTTTACTAATATTGGCTCTAGAGAAAATTCATATGTTATATTATCGCTTTTTACGATTACCTTATTACCTTTTTTTTACCAATACCTTTGCTAATCTTTAGGATGTCTTGCCACAGTAAATTCCCGTTTTTGTAAGTTTTTCCCAAGGTAGAGGTCATAATTTCATTCATCTTCTCATTTTTAAGTATTATTTGTCCATCGGAATCGTATACCAAAAGTCCTGTGTCTAAAGTGTCTATGGATTCTAGGACAGAAAAGGGAGTGATTTCATCATCTATTTTTTTCATCAAATAGTTTCCTTTAAAAATCGATCTCGTCAATATGAAAATGGAAATGCCGTATAAGAAAAGTGCATATTTAAAATAGGGAGAAGTTCCAGTAACAGACATCATACTTAAATTGTATGTCGCAAAACTTACAATAGACAATTGAATTATTAATAAAAGGATTTCTTTTAATTTATTAGAGACACCACTTCTTCTATATCCTTCAATTACAGTTATGTGACTTTGAATTAATAATCCCAACAAAGTAGCAAAATATCCAATTAATCTTATTCCATTAGGTAAATATCTAATCACAATATCACCTTCTTCTCCCTGAGAGTTCCCTTATATACGAGCTCATTTTCCTTTAGCTTTACTTCATTTTTTATAAAGGATTGTCCTTTGTCTAATAAACCTGGAGTAAAGGGATTAAAATCCAGACCTTCTCTATCGGTAAATAAAGACATTGTGACTTCATCTTCATTTAATACGAGGATACAACTCATCTCTTTTTTTCTATCCCTTAAGTTATTTAAAGACTCTACAAACCAACTGATCATCTTGTGAGCAGTTTCAAAGGAAAGACTTCCGTCTCCTTTTTTGTAAATTCTAGAATCTACTTTCAAAATCTTTTCCTACTTTTCCCAGAGAATTTAAATAAATCTCCATATCCCTTCCTTCAATACTTCCATAACTTAGGGACAAAATTAAGAGGTTGGAAA
>JAEZYW010000150.1 GCA_023418835.1 Bacillota bacterium
ATGTGGAACTTAGCATTAACAAGCCTCCAGTACAAAGGGGAGAGAAAATTCTTGAAGTAAAAAATCTCAATTTTGTAGACAATGAACTTACTGTAAAAGTAAATGACATTTCTTTTTCTGTTCATAGAGGGGAAATTCTTGGAATTGCAGGTGTAGAAGGAAACGGACAAAGGGAACTTATCGATTGTATCACTGGGCTTTCTAATCCCCAATCAGGAGAAATTTTTATAAATGGAGAATCCGTTAAATATGAAAACCCAACTCTAGACAGAAGAAAAAGGGGAATAGCCCATATTCCAGAAGACAGACTGACTTATGGATCCATGCCTGACAGTAGCATTGTAGAAAATATTATTTCAAATATTTATAAGAATCCTGAATATAATAAGGGAGTGTTCTTAGATTATTCCAAACTTAACAGCGTAACGGAAAGGCTTGTTAAGGAATTTGAAGTGAAAACCGATTCCATTGAAACTCCTGTCAGAATGCTTTCAGGTGGAAATATTCAAAAAGTAGTAGCTGCTAGGGAAATGGATTTGGATATGGATTTATTAATTGCAGACCAACCCACAAGGGGAATCGACGTGGGAACTGCTGCGTTAATTCGAGAGAAGGTTGTGGAAAAGAGAAATAATGGCGTTGGCGTCTTATTAGTAAGTGCAGACATAGGAGAGGTTATGGAACTTTCAGACAGTTTGATTGTCCTTTACGACGGTAAAATTTCTGCTTACTTTGAAGATGCCTCCCAAGTTACAGAAGAAGAGTTGGGACTTTATATGCTTGGACTTAAATTTATGGAAGAAGATGAACTGAAGGAGGCGATTCTATGACCACTGAAGTAAGAAGTGAAACTAGAGATGTCAGGCGAGAGATTAGAAAAATAGAATCCCGTTTTGAAATTTTAAGAACTATTCTAACTTTATTTATTTCACTGGCAATAATTATTGTAATAATTGCTATCGTTAGTGATAAACCTTTCGATGCTGTAATTACTTTATTGACAGGACCTTTAACTAGTGTCAGGAGATTTGCCAATGTAATAGAGCTTATGATTCCATTGAGCTTTACAGGACTAGCTTTGACTATAGTTTTTACGACTAAAAGATATAATTTAGCAGCAAATGGTGCCTTTTACATGGGCGGTATGATAGCTACAATTATTGGAATTTTTTCCTCCCTGCCAGGACCTGTAACTATAATTTTGGCGTTATTAGCTGGATTTATTTGCGGATCTTTAATCGGGGGAATTCCTGCGGTATTGAGCGAAAAGTACAAGGCCAACGTTTTGGTAATATCCCTTATGTTAAATTATGTGGTGGGATTTTTAGTAAAGTATCTATTTAATTATGTGGTGAGAGACCCAAATAGAGCTAGTCAAGAGTCTTTTCCAATACCAAAAAATGTAAACTTGGGAACGATAGTGCCAAGAACTAGAATCCATTATGGTCTATTCATCATGTTGGCTGTTGTGATAATAGCCTATTACGTATTTTATAAGACCAAATGGGGTTATACTCTAAGAACAGTAGGTTCCAATGAGAGGTTTGCAAAATACACTGGAATAGAAGTTTCTAAGGTGGTAATTCTTGCACAGATTATCGGTACTGGAATAGCAGGATTAGGCGGTAGCGTGGAAATGCTTGGAATTTATTCTTCATTTATGTGGAATGAGGCTCCAGGATTTGGATTTGACGGAGTAATAATTGCAACTTTGGCAAGGCAAAATCCTAGGGCAATTCCTTTTGCGGCTTTCTTTTTAGCATATGTGAGAATTGGGGCAGATATTTTAAACAGGACTTCCAATGTTCCAAAAGAGATTATCTCTATAGTACAAGCTACGATAATACTTTTAATCGCAGCCCAATCCTTCTTAAGTAAATGGAAGGAAAGAGAAATTGTTAAAGTTTCCCAGTTAGAAGAAGTCAAGGAGGTAGAAGCATGAGTGCAATTGTAAATTTATTTGGAAATCCTAGCTTCTGGTTTGGAGTAGTTAGGTCTACAACACCCATACTTCTAGCAGCTTTGGCAGCTCTTATAGCCGCTAGATCAGGTATTATCAATATGGCAATTGAAGGTATAATGTTATTTTCAGCATTATTTGCAGTGCTAGCTTCTTATTGGTTGGGAAGTGCTTGGATAGGACTTTTAGTTGCAAATCTAATTGGAGTCGGCCTTAGTTTATTCTTGGCTTATTTTAAGCTAAAAATGGACACAGACGAAATTTTAGTGGCGATTGCCTTGAACCTACTTGCTGAAGGGGCGACGATTTTCCTCTTGTTTATTTTTACTGGAGAAAAATCCACCTCTGGATCAATTGGAAGCAAGATACTTCCTTATGTAAATATTCCTTTAATTAAAGACATCCCATTTTTGGGCAGGGTCCTTTCAGGCCATAGCGTTTTAGTTTATTTGACAATAGTTTTGGTCTTTGTACTAAACTATATTTTATTCAAAACTCCTTTAGGACTTAGAATAAGATCTGTTGGATCTAATCCCCATGCTGCTGAATCAGTAGGAATTTCTGTTAATAAAACTAAATATATCGCTTTGGGAATATCTGGTTTTTTAGCTGGATTGGCAGGAGCATATATGTCCATGGGATATATGAACTTTTTCGTTAGAGGAATGGTTGCAGGTAGAGGATTTGTAGGGTTAGCTGCCAATAATGTGGGGGGTAGACACCCAATTGGAGCTTTATTTGCCAGTGCCTTATTTGGAGTTTTTGAATCTTTAGCAAACAACTTGCAGTCAATTGTTACGATACCAGTAGAATTTATTCAAATGATTCCTTATATAACCACTATAGTAGCCTACACTTATTTCTCTTATAGAAGAATGACTGAGAGACAAAGAAAAGCTAAAAAATTGGCAACAGTTGACAGTAAAGGCAAATAATATCTTTTAAAAATAAATTTAATGACAACCTTTAGGAGGGAAAATGAAAAAAATCTGTACGATATTCGATAGCGATCCTGGGATTGACGATGCCTTTGCAATTGCTTATCTTAAAAAATCTAAAATATTTGATGTGAAACTCCTTTCCAGTGTTGCAGGAAATGTCGAAGTGAAACACACTACTAGAAACCTTAGAGGTCTTGCAAAGGCTCTAGATTGGGATGTAGAAATTTGTCAAGGAGCTGAAAAACCTATAATGGGTCGACAAATTTTAGCCAGTCACATCCACGGAAACAACGGATTAGCAGGCTATGAATTCAAAGAAGAAGAGTTAGCAAATCTTAGCGAAAGAAATGCTTACGACGCTATGGTAGATGTATTGGAAAATAACGAAAAGACTTTAATAATAGCCGTTGGACCACTGACAAATATAGCCCTACTGATTTTAGGAAGATCTGATTTAAAAGAAAAAATTTCTGAAATTACAATTATGGGTGGAGGATTGGACAGAGGAAATACCACGCCTGCTGCTGAATTTAATATTTACGCAGACCCAGAAGCTGGAGAAATTGTATTTAACAGTGGAATTAAAATAAATATGGTGGGACTAGATATTACTGAAAAGGGAAGCTACGATTTGAATGTTCATGAAGCTTTGAAAAAATCGGAAAAAAAGATAAATCACATTCTGACTACCATTATGAATTCCTCCATTGAGAGACTGAAAAAAAACAGGGGAGGAACTAGAAGTTTACACGACGCAGTTGCAGTAATGTATCACACTAATCCAGAATTTTATAAAGGAAAAGAGTATCACGTCGTTGTGGAAACTGAAGGAATTTACACTAGGGGACAAACTTTAGCAGATAAGAGAAGCTTTAGTACCACAGAAAAGAATGTAAATGTACTTTTGGATTTGGATACCAAAAAGTTCCAAGATAGGCTTATTGAGGTGTTGACAAATGACTAAAAAAATACCTGTTATAATAGATTGTGACCCTGGTGTGGACGATGCCCTTGCTTTAATGCTTGCAAATTCTAAAAAAGAATTGGATATTAAAGCGATAACTACTGTAGCTGGAAATGTGGGGATTGATTATACTACCAAAAATGCCAGATTAGTAGCGGGTCTTTTGGGAATGGATACGATAATTGCAAGGGGAGCTGAAAGGGCTTTAATTGCAGCTAAATTAGAAGCTTCTAAAACCCATGGTGAAGACGGATTTGGCGGAATTGGAGATTTATTTACTGAAAAAGACCTATCAGAATTGTCAAATAAAAATGCAGTACAAACTATCGCACAAATATTAAGGGATTCTGAAGAACAGGTTACGATTATTGCAGTTGGACCTTTAACTAATATAGCTACGACCTTTTTAATTTATCCAGAGCTAAAAGAAAAGGTTAAAGTTTTAAGCATCATGGGTGGTAGCACCACAAAGGGAAATACTACAGCCAAGGCAGAATTTAACTTTAGAGTAGATCCCCATGCTGCCCATATAGTTATGAACTCTGGAATTCCAATAATTCTAGCAGGACTAAATGTGACGTTGAAAGCCTATGTGACGGATGAAGACGTTGAGAAAATGAGAGAAATTGACACTAGAGTATCTAATGTTGCAACAGAAATCCTAGTGGCATATAAAAGTGAAGACCCGGCTCTCCACGATCCCGTTTCAGTTTTGGCAATTACAAATCCTGAAATTATGGAAATGGAAGATATGTATGTAAACGTAGAGCCTAGTGGATTGTTTAGTCAAGGAATGTCTTTTACTGATGAAAGAGGACATAGGAAGCCTCCAAATAATTGTAAAGTTATCACAGAAATAGACAAGAAGAAATTTGTTGACGAGTTGTTAAAGGCTTTCTAGCGAATTGTGGATAATGTGGAAAACTATCTTAAAGTTTGAAGCCATGGGATTACAGTTGTGTATAAGATGTAAATTTAAATTTTAATAATAAGATTCCAAGAAAAATTCATTTAGAAAACGGCTAAACTTAGAGGTTTTGCCGTTTTTTAAAATTTATTTATCAGAACTTCTTTGAAAATTGCAAATAAAAAAAGATGAAAAAACTTATTGAAATTTTATTATATTTATTTGAAACTTAAAAGTTATCCACAGGTCATTTTGAAAATTCAATATTCTTGACAAAGAAGTCCATTTACAATACTCTATTTATATAAAAGAATTAATATTACCACAAATAATAATTATTGGACGGTATAGATGATAAAGAAATTATTTATTCTCAGCACTAAAGCGGGGAATGGAGACTTTGAAAGTTTAAAAGAGAACATTTTAAAAACTTATAAGAGTCATAATAGATTGGACGAAATAGAAATTGTCTTAACTAAAGATAAAGGTCACGGGATGAGGTCTGCTTTAGAATTTTCAAAAATGGATCATCCTAAAAAAGTGGTTATAGCTTGTGGCGGAGATGGAACTTTAGGGGAAATTGCCGGAGTTTTAGCTGAAACTGATACGGCGTTGGGACTCATACCCATGGGAACGGGAAATGATTTTTCTAAAAATTTTAACTACAAAGATTTTAAGATTGAAGACACATTTGAACCGGAAATCAGACCAATTGACTTAATAAAGATAAATAATAGAACTTGTATTAATGTGACTAGTATTGGATTTGATACTCATATCTTAAACACAACCTATAAAATCTTGGAATCCTATCCAAAACTTGGAAGGCGAGCATTTCCTTTGGCAATTATAAGATCTCTTTTAAATATTAAAAATGAAAAGATTTTTTGCCAAGTGGAAGATAAAGATGGGGAGATTCTCAATCTCAAAGGAGAATTTATAATTTCTGCCCTTTGCAACGGGGGTTATTACGGTTCTGGTTTTAATCCATCCCCTAGTGCAAAAATCGACGATGGAATTTTAAATTTAGTTTTGGTGGATAAATTGTCAATTTTCCAATTGTTTCCTTTAATTTTTAAATATAAAAAGGGAACTCATGTAACTAATAAAAAGGTGAGAGAATACAAAGTTGTTTCTGGAAAAATAAAATCTGAAGACGGTGCCCTTGCAAATATTGACGGAGATATTTTCGAGTTTAAAGAAATAGATTTCAAAATAATCCCAAAGGGAATAAATTGGGCATATTTTTAGAAATATATCTATATAAATAAAAAATAGAGAGTGTTGACGATGTTTTGTCTCCACTCTCTTAGTTTTACAATAAGTCTCTTTTTCTATAGCCCAAAAATCCCAATACACTCAAAGCTACAAATATCCCTAAGAGTATAAAAATCTTAGAAAATTCTAATTCTTCCAAAGGATAACTTGGGATATGCCCAAAGGGAGTAATTTTTCCCATTATCTCTGGCAAATCTAGCAATCTTCCAAAATAAACTGCCACGAAAGTGTAGCCTAAGTAAACGTAATTTAACCATGTAAACTTTGGTAACAATCCTATTAGCAAGGTGGATATAGCGATCATAATAAATATGGCAGGCAAGTAGACCAAGGAAGAAATTAAAAAAGTTTCTAAACTTGGAATAGTTTCCAAAAAGTATTTTCCTACGACTTGAAGTCCAACAGCTGTCGTCACTTGAAATATAATTGCCATTATTAAAGCAATTGCAAAAAACGAACCCAGATATTTATATCTGGAAACGGATTTTGATAAAATTTCCTCTGTTAGGTTTTCTTTTTCTTCTGAAACTGCCCTGTTAATAAAAACTAAGACTGGTATTGTTCCAATCATGGACATTATAGTCATTAGAAGAGAAATGAACTGATCTGTCAAGGAAAAGTCTCCCCCTATTACAAGCATATCTCTAATCATCTCTGAAGATTCTAAATATCCTTCTAGATCCCCAAACACAGAGGCGTACATCCCTGCAAATGTGAAGATAACTATAGTCCATATTATAATTGGGGTTTTCAAAAGTCTAAAAGAAAAACTTCCCATTCCCCTTAAAAATACGCTAGCATTTCTTCTTCCAGATTTTTCAGGAATTAATCCACTTCCCAAATCTCTATTTTTAGAAATTGCAAAGGACAAAGCTATTAAAATCCCACTTTCTATTAGTATTATCCAGATTGGATAAAAATAGTCATTTACAAAATTCTCAGTTTTTAAAATTAAACCAAGTGGCGAAATTAAGGATAAAACTTCTGCATATAAATCTCCCACGCCCCTTAACATGTAAAAGAAGAACAAAGTGAAAAAGCTCAAAGCAATTGCAGTCCTGTTACTTACTGTAATTTGTGAAAACAAAAGAGTTATTCCTGCAAATAAAGTTCCAATTGCAAATAAACTCATTCCAAAAATAAAGGAGCCTATAACTGTCATGGATTCAGGGAGTATGAAGTGAAATCCTAGAGCAGTAATTGTACCAATTAACAAATTGGAAACTATTGCAATAATAAGTACTGCAACCATATTAGAAAATCTTCCCACTGACAAAGAGCGTAAAAGTTCAAGTCTACCCTTCTCCTCATCACTTCTAGTGTGGGATGCTATTAAAAATATATTCATTACGGCTATTATCATCACTGAAAATAAAAGCATATAATTGGAATACATAGATCCAACTGTATAATGATTTTCTACAAATACAGGTCCAATAAAGGCAATCATTACTGGATTTTTCATTGTATCAATTAAAACTTGCATATTAGATGATGTGCTTAAAATGCTTTCAAATACTGGAACAAATCCAATCAAAGATAAACTAAAAGCGAGAATCCAAATTAACTGTCTAATTCTTTCTCTCCTTATAATAAAATTTAATATAGATGAGGTATTGTAAAAAAGTTCTTTCATTTTAATCCCTCTTTTCGTAATGGGTCATGAACAGCTCTTCCAAAGTTGGATGCTGGGAATCTAAACTTACTATTTCGTATTTAGAAAGAAGTGCCATAAGCTCGTTTAGATTGTCCCCAATAACGTTAAATTCCATTATCCCATCTTTTTCTTTGTAATCTTGTATTAAAGGATTAGTATCAAATTCTGGAATTTTATTTCTAGTTTCCACTTTTATTTTAGACATAGTCAAGTGTTTTATGTCGCTAATTTTACCAGTTTCTATTATTTTTCCTTGTCTGATTATGCTAACTGTATCGCAAATTTTTTCCACCTCAGAAAGTATGTGGGAGGAAAGAAGAA
>JAEZYW010000176.1 GCA_023418835.1 Bacillota bacterium
CCATATTAGTTGACATACCAACTGCAATACCGCTAGATCCATTTACGATTAAATTTGGAAATCTTGATGGCAATACTGTGGGTTCCATTTCGCTTTCGTCAAAGTTTGGAGTAAAGTCTACTGTCTCTTTGTTAATGTCCCTTAACATCTCTTGGGCAAGTTTTGTCATACGAACTTCTGTATAACGCATAGCCGCAGCCCCGTCTCCGTCAATGGAGCCGTAGTTTCCTTGTCCGTCTGCCAATGGATATCTAGTTGAAAAATCTTGGGCCAGTCTTACGACGGCATCATAAATAGCCGAGTCCCCGTGGGGGTGAAACTTACCCATTACATCTCCAACAAGTCTTGCAGATTTTCTATATGGTCTATCGGGATAAAGTCCCAATTCGTCCATACCGTATTTTATTCTTGTGTGGACAGGTTTTAGACCATCTCTAACATCTGGAAGGGCCCTTGAGACGATAACGCTCATGGCGTAGTCTAAATAGGACTCCTTCATTTCTGTTTTTAAGTCTATGTCCACAATTGTCTGTGTATCTTTTATTTCTGACATTGATTCCTCCTAAGCATCCAGATTTTGAACGTATTTTGCGTTTTCTTCAATAAATTCTCTTCTAGGCTCTACTTTATCCCCCATTAATACTGAGAAGGTGTCGTCTAGTTCTACAATATCGTCTTCGTCAATTACAACTCTATTGAGAATTCTATTATCTGGATTCATAGTAGTTTCCCAAAGCTGATCTGCGTTCATCTCTCCCAGACCTTTGTATCTGGAAATTTTTATATTTTGCATATTTATTTCTTTAGATGCCTGTTCCAGTTCTGCATCGTCATAGCAATATCTTATGACTTTTGAACCTCTAACTAGGCCGTATAGTGGCGGTTTTGCCACATAGATATGGCCTTTTTCAATTAACTCTGGCATATATCTGTAGAAGAAAGTCAGTAGAAGAGTCATAATATGGGCTCCGTCTACGTCGGCATCCGTCATGATTATAATTTTTCCATATCTAAGTTTTTCAATGTCGAATTCATCTCCAATTCCCGTTCCAAAAGCGGAAATCATGGACAAAATTTCTTCATATCCTAAAACTCTTACAAGATTTGCCTTTTCCACGTTCATAATTTTACCCTTTAGAGGCAAAATCGCTTGATGTCTATTATCTCTTCCCATTTTAGCAGAACCTCCAGCGGAGTCCCCTTCCACTAGGAAAATTTCCGTTTCCGTCATATCGTCTGATTGACAGTCCGCCAATTTTCCAGGTAAAGTAGTCTTTTCCAACATAGAAGTTCGCCTTTGGGCAGTTTTAAGTTTTCTAATAGCTTCTCTTTCTTCTTTTGAAGAAACTACTTTTTCTAAAATTGCCTTTGCACTTTTTGGATTTTCATCTAGATATATTTTGAAAAATTCATTTACAATATTTTCTACAATTCCTCTAGTTTCAGAGTTTACCAATTTCCCCTTAGTTTGTCCTTCGTATTGAGGATTTGGAAGTTTTATAGAAATTACAGCCGTCAAACCTTGTCGAGTGTCTTCTCCAATAAAGTTTTCGTCTTTTTCTTTTAAATAATTGTGTTCCCTTGCATAGTCATTTAGGGTTCTAGTAAGACCTCCCCTAAACCCTGAGACGTGGGTTCCTCCTTCGTCGGTTCTGATATTGTTTCCGAAAGAAAGAACTTGTTCACTATATCCGTCTGTAAATTGAATTGCAATTTGGACGTTATGTCCTTCTCTGTCTTGTTCTAAATAGATTATATCTTTATGAATTGCGTCTTTGTTTTTATTAAGATGTTCCACAAAAGACATTATTCCGCCTTCGTAGTGGAAAGTCTCAGATTTGCCATCTCTTTCGTCTTTTAAATTTATTTTAACTTCTTTAGTCAAAAACGCCATTTCTCTAAAGCGTCTGGATAAGACTTCGTAGTCAAAATCTATTCCTTCTTTAAAAATTTCTGGATCTGGCAGAAAGTGAATTACCGTACCAGTGTGTGTACTTTCTCCCACAACTTCTAGTTCAGTAACTCTTTTTCCCCTTTCAAATCTCTGTTTGTATTTTTTATTATTTCTACTAACAGTTACCTCTAACCATTGGGAAAGAGCATTTACGACAGAAACCCCAACCCCGTGAAGTCCCCCTGAAACTTTGTAAGCCCCGTTGTCAAATTTTCCACCGGCGTGGAGAATTGTAAGAACAGTTTCAACTGTGGATAACCCTGTGGTTCTGTGGGTTTCTACTGGAATACCGCTTCCGTTATCTTCTATGGAAATAGATCCGTCTTCTTTAATTACGACGTCGATTTCACTTGCCGCTCCGGCTAAAACCTCGTCAATACTGTTATCTACAACTTCATAAACCAAGTGATGAAGCCCTTTTGAAGTTGTGGAACCTATATACATATGAGGTCTCAATCTAACTGGAGCTAAACCCTCCAGTACCTCTATATTTTCGGCACCATAGTGCCTATTGTTCTCTGCCATTATTTCCTCCGTTCATTTTCTTAACCTCTCCATTTTCTACTAAGTAGAGATTGGATTTATTTATATTAAATTCTTTTAGATACATTTTTTCAGCCATTGTTATGAAAGATTGGATTCCAGAAATGCTTTCAATTAATCTTTGTCTTCTCAAGGAATCTAATTCTGAAAAAACGTCGTCTAATAGAAGTATTGGCTTTATATTTCTATTTTTAATAATTAAATTAATTTCTACAATTTTCATACTGAGTATAGCGCTTCTTTGTTGTCCTTGGGAACCGTATGTCTTTAAATCCCTGTCGTTAAAAAGAATTTCAATATCGTCTCTTTGAGGTCCATAGGTGCTGTATTTTACATACAAATCCCTTTCCAAAGAAGAGCGCAAGCCCTCTAGCATTTTAATCTCTATTTCTTTTAAATCTTCAAATTCTGCTAAAGGGGATTGATAATTGCAAAGGAGAATTTCATCTCCATCTGAAATGTTTAAATGAATATCTTTAATTTCTCGATTTAATGTATCTATATACTTTTTTCTAGCCTTAACGATATAACTTCCCAGGGAAGCTAATTGGATATTATATCCTTCAAATAAAAGTTTTTCGTTTAAATTTCGATTTCGCCTTTTTAAAAGTTCGTTTTTTTCTTTTAAAATCTTGTTGTACTTACTTAAATTGTATCTATAAATTAAATCTAGATTGGAAATTGCTTCGTTTAAATATCTCCGCCGAAGGCTAGGTCCTTCCTTTACTGTCTTTAAATCTTCGGGAACAAAGATGACTATGGGACTTTCCCTTCGAAGTTCTCTCAAAGTATTTACATTGGATAAATTAACTTGGATCCTCTTTTTTCTGTCCCTTTTGTAGACCAAATTGTAATCTTTTTCCAGTCCCCTTCTTTCGATTAAGGCGTCGATTTCGTACATATCCTCATGAAAATTTAAAAGTTCACTATCTCGGCCAGTTCTAAAACTCTTTCCAGAAATCAACATGGAAACTGCCTCTAGGATATTTGTCTTTCCAGAGCCATTTTTCCCAAAAAACACATTAAAATTTTCATTTAATTCTAAATTTAAATGACTATAATTTCTAAAGTTTTTTATTTGGATTTCTTTAATTTTCATCTATATTACTTTAATGCTCTCTCCTTCTAGCTCTACTACATCTCCAGAATAAATTTTTTTACCCCTTCTAGTTTCCACTTCTCCATTTAAAAGGACATATCCCTCTTGTATAAGGGTTTTAGCAACTCCCCCACTTTCTACGAGGTTTGCATATTTTAAAAGGGAATCTAGCTTTATAAATTCTGAATCTATTTTAATTTCCATTATGCAAGTCTCACCGGCAAAACTAAGTACAGGTAGTTTTCTTTTTCCACACCTGTGATTATCATTGGATTGACATCGTCCATGAGATTACACTCTATTTCTGCATCATCCATATTTTTAATTCCTTCTAGTAGATATCTAGAGTTAAAGGCTATTAACTGGTCTGTTCCCTCTATATTTACAGGGACATTTTCTTCAACACTTCCCAGTTCTGTATTGGATAAAATTTTTACCATATCCTCTTTAAACTCTAATTTAACTAGATTTGCCTTTTCTTCTTTTGCTAAAAGTTCAGCCCTTTCTAAACTTTGTTGGAAAGCGTGTCTGTTTACTTTAACTAAAGATGCGTGATCTCTTCTTATGATGTCTTCGTAGTTGAAAAATTGACCATCTATTAATTGAGAATAAAAGACAGTATCTTTTAAATTAAATGAGATATTGTTTCTAGAAAAGATTATTTTAACTTCCTCTTCTTCGTCTCCCAAAATTCTAGAAAGTTCGTTTAAAGCCCTTCCTGGAACTATGGCAGTGTATTCAGATTCGGATTTTATTTCTTCTTTAAAAACGGAAAGTCTATAACCGTCTAAAGCTACAAATCTTATCTCGTCGGATTTAACTTCGAAAAGAACTCCCGTCAAAGCTCTTCTATTGTAGTCTAAACTTACAGCAAAAGTTGTTTGTTTTATAGCTTGTCTTAAAGTTTCGCTACTTAATGTAATGGAATTGCTCTCTTCTAATAATGGAAGATTTGGATAATCTTTGTAATTATGAGTTAAAAGTTCAAAGTTAGAATTTTGAACGTCTATATACATCCTATCTCCCTTAACTTCTATGTGTATAAGGTCGTTTGGGAGTTTTCTAATTATATCTCCAAATAGTCTAGCGTTTACTAAAGTAGATCCTTCTTCTATAACATTACAGTCTTTGTAAGTTTCTATACTGATAATTTCTGCATCTGTACCAGTAAGTTTTAATTTGTTATCTTCTACTTTAATTAATACACCTTCTAATTCTTTTGAAATGGCTCTAGATGAAATAGCTCTTTGGACTATTGAGATACTTTCAGTTAAAGAATGTTGGTTTATTGTAAATTTCATTTTTGCTCCTCTTTAGATATTATTATATTATTTAGTAGTAGTAGGTCCTGTTGATATGTGGAAAACCCCAATGGAGTTTTAAATATCAACAAAATTTCATTTTATAATATGTTAATAACTATTCGTCTTTTATTTTAATCTTCAAGTCATTTATCGTCTTTTTTACTTGAGAATCTTCTTTTATCTCGTTGGATATTTTATCTATAGCGTGGATTACCGTTGTGTGATCCCTGCCTCCGAAATCAGATCCAATCTTCGGTAGAGATAAATCTGTCAGTTCTCTACAAAGATACATGGCAATTTGACGAGGATATGCAATGTCCTTTGGCCGTTTCTTAGATTCCATATCTTCTACTGTTATTCCATAAGTTTGGGAAACTATGGTCTTAATTCTATTTGAATCTATTACTAATTTTCTCTTTTGTTCTAGGACATCTCTTAAAACTAATTGTGGCATATCTAAATCGACTTCTTTGGAAGTTAAATTAGAATAAGCTACAATTCGAAGAAGAGCCCCTTCTAGTTCCCTGATATTAGAATCTACATTCTCAGCAATGTAATCTATAATTTTATCTCCGACTCCAAAATCCTCTTGTTCATTTTTATTTCTCAATTTGGCTATTCGAGTTTCTATATCTGGAC
>JAEZYW010000180.1 GCA_023418835.1 Bacillota bacterium
GGTTTATCTTTCCTATGATTTTATAAAAGAAAATTTAGATGAAGATATTCATTACGACGAGAACGAAAAAACTGTAGTTTTAACTACTGAATCCATGGTTAGAAGATACAAAATAGACGATTTAGAAGGAACTGCCAACGACGTAAAGGTGAACTTAAGAGCGCCAATTACTGAAATTGAAGGAAACTTAATGCTTCCAATCGAGGCTTTTATCTACGACTATCCAATTGATGCAAAATACAACTCAGATGAAAATATCATCACAATTGATAGAACTGATATGGAATATGCCAAAGGTAAAATCATAATGGACAAAACTTCCCTTAGAGAAGAAGCAGACGCTGATTCTCCAATAATTAAAACTTTAGAAAAAGACACTGAAGTTTTTGTATATGGAGAAACAGATAAATTCTATAAGGTAAGAGAGATAAATGGTAGAGCAGGTTATGTTAGAAAAAAACATATAGAACTTTCTTACCAATTTGAAGCCTTTGTTAGGCCAAAAAAAGTTGAAGAAGCTTCTAACAAGGGCGAAAGAGAAAAAATAAATCTCGTATGGGATTATACTTTTATAAGAACTGAAAATGGTAATAGTGTTGAGAAACTGGTAGGCGTAAATGTAATTTCGCCTACTTGGTTTTCTTTAAATGAAGATTTATCAATAACAGACAGATCTAATCGAGAATATATAGCAGCTAGTAAGAAAATGGGGTATGAGGTTTGGCCCATGTTTGACAACAACTATCAAGAACGTCTTACTGAAAATGCCCTAGCTACTTCTTCAAATAGACAAGAAATAATAGCTCAAATGTATGAAATGGCTAAAAGTTTGGATTTAGATGGAATTAACATAGACTTTGAAAACATCAACGTTCACACTAGGGAAAACTTTACTCAATTTGTAAGAGAGCTTTATCCTATTTTTAAGCAAAGTGATATGGTCGTAAGTGTGGATGTAACTCCTAGAATATTTAGCGACGTTACAAAAGAACCTTACGATAGAGCGGCTTTAGCAAAAACAGCTGATTATGTAATGCTAATGGCATATGACCAGCATTGGGCAACATCTCCTGAAGCGGGTAGTGTTGCAGAATATTCTTGGGTTGAAAATAATATGAATGTTTTATTTAGATCCATTCCCATGGAGAAATTTATTTTAAGTATGCCTTTATATACTAGAATATGGTTTGAAAATGATGGAAAGGTTTCATCTCAAAGTGTTTCTATGGCGACGGCAAATGAATACATTAGAAATAACAATATCGACATGGAATGGGATGAAAATGCAAAACAAATGGTGGGTAAGAAACAAATTGGCAACAATTTAGTTAGCATTTGGCTTGAAGACGCTTTATCAATTGGCCACAAAACTTCCCTTGCCACTAAATACGATTTAGCTGGAGTAGCTTCTTGGAGGAAGGGGTTTGAAACTCCTGACATATGGCAAGCTATAAATGAAAACTTAAAATAATTTATTTCATATTTGACATTTATAGTATAATTATTGTAAAATAACTTTATCAATAAAGTACAAGGAGTGTTGATTATTCATACACAGACTCATAAGCTCATAAGCAATCACCTTTATGAGCATATTAAAGACAATTATGATATTGAATTGAATTATGATAGACTGACATGGGGTTCAATAGCTCCGGATATTCTGCCAAAATATAAATTATACAGACATTATTACGATAATAGCATAGATTATATAATTTTGAGAATTGCAAAATTAATATTCGTTCACAGATTTTTGGACTTTACAAATTGCAATTATGTAGCTTTAAAAGTTTTCAGTAGAGATATAGGCATAATATCTCATTATCTAGCAGACTTCACTTGTAGAGCTCATGCTGATAGATGGGAAATGCCAAAATCATTAGTAAAACATATGAAATACGAAATAGATCTAAATGAATTTGCTAAGACTCACGAGTTCAAAATCGACGCAGTTTCATTAAAATCAGTTGAAATAGACGATGAAAATCTATTTGACGTTTTACCAAAGATAAAAGCTTATATTGAAAATGTTATTAATGAATATTTAGAAGAAGAAAGCTTCGAAAGAGATTTAGATTATGCGTTAGCATTAAATAAAGCTGTATTTGAATATATTATTGAGACTATCCTAGAGTATAACGAACAAGGAAGTTTTGCTTACAGTTATTAAGAACATTTGAAATAAAATAAAAAACTGAAATAATTAAAAGTTTAAGGTCAATATGATTCTTAAACTTTTATTTTGTTTATATTTAGAAAAGAAAAATTCTTATAGAGATTTTACTAATTTTTATATGGGATTTAGTTGTATTTTACTAGAAATTTTAAAATATAGAAACTAGGTTTCTAAAAAAACCAAAATTTTATTACAAAATTAGGTACTTATATTGTATAATGATTAGTACACCTAGGAGGAAAGTAGTGTTAGCAGAACAAAATAGAAACCTTTCAAATTCTTTAAAAAAGAAATTTTTATATAATAATGACATAAATAGTATAAACTTACTTATTAACATATACGAAACAGAAGAAAATATTGGCAATATCTTTCCTCAATACTTATCAATGGGAAATTTAAAAACTATAGTTAAAGGATCCTTGAGGGGTAGACCAGGTAAAGATTTAGCCGCAAAAAACATTTCTGAGTTAATCCATAATGATATTAACAGATTTGAATTACTAGTTTATTTAGAAGCTTATAAAAGTGGATATCATTCTATAAAATATGTAAATAAGATTGAAAAAATAGTTTTATCTACTTGTGGCATTAAATCTATATATACAAAAAAATACATAAGAGATAAACTATATAACAATTCTGATATTAACAGCATAAAAAAAGAGTTGGTTGAATATTTTAAGG
>JAEZYW010000230.1 GCA_023418835.1 Bacillota bacterium
ATTTATTTTCCTCCTTTCACTTGTATATACGGAGAGGTCACCTTGTTTTCTGACATTTATTTTTATAGTACCAAAATTTTTTATATTATTCCTTAAAATTTATTCAAAGCAGGCGTAGGGGACGGCATCCTTGACGTCCCGCATTATGTCTCAAAAGGATTTTCTAAAAATTATTATCAATTGGCAGTTTTACTTATACTAAAAAAACATCTTATATTTATGATATAATATTTTCAATTTTAGAGGTGATTAATATGGATAGACTGATTTCAAATTTAGTTTTATACGGAAAAAATGAAAATAGCAAAATTTTAAGAGACTTACAAGAACTCTACAGAGGGTTTAGAATATCTTCTAGTAGCAACGAAGAAATTAAACAACAACTATCAAATATAATAAAAGAAATTTTAGAAATTTCCACAGACTTTGGATTTGAAAAAAATTTATGGCAATCTTATTTGACCTTCTTGTTGATTACTGACGAAAATCCCTTTACCCTAGTGACAGAGAGAAAGGGTTTCGAAGAAGGAAGTGTAGAAAACATTGTTAAAAATGATTTAGAAGTTTTTCATAAACTCTTTTCCTTTGATTTTTCTATTTTAGAAGAGGCTTTGGGAACGGGATATTTTAAAATCCTCACCGACTACAACTCCATTCAAAAGCCAGATAATATATATAACAAGCCCATAAGTCTTAAAGTCTCCCAATTGAGAGAAGATTTAAACATTTCTAAAAATGTAGACGAGTTTTTTAATATAATAAATGAATTTTACAAAAATGTGGGAGTTGGAAAAATCGCTTTAAATCCAACTTTTAGAATAGAAGCTTCTGGAAATAATGTGGAATTAATTCCCATAACAAATATGATCGACGTGCATTTTGAAGATTTAATCGGTTATGAGACCCAAAAGTCTGAACTAATTGAAAACACAAAACACTTCGTCCAAGGTAAAGCTGCCAACAACGTTTTGTTATATGGAGACAGCGGAACTGGAAAATCCACTAGCATAAAGGCGACGATTAACGAGTTTTATAAAGACGGACTGAGAATGATAGAAATTTACAAGCACCAATTGGAATATCTATCCAAAGTCATTAGCCAAATTAAAAACAGAAATTATAAATTTATTATCTATATGGACGATTTGTCTTTTGAAGAGTTTGAGACAGACTATAAGTATTTAAAATCTATAATCGAAGGGGGTTTAGAAGAAAAACCTACAAATGTCTTAATCTATGCCACTTCCAATAGACGCCATTTAATTAAAGAGACTTGGAAAGACCGAGACGATATGGAAATCGACGGAGAAATCCACAAATCAGACAACCTGGAAGAAAAACTTTCCCTGTCTAGCAGATTTGGAATTACAATACAATATCTAAAGCCCCTTCAAAAGGGATATTTGGAAATCGTAAGGGGACTTGCAGAAAAGAACCAAATTCAAATGGATCCAGAGGAATTAGAAGCAGAAGCCATTAAATGGGAAAGATGGAACGGGGGAAGAAGCGGAAGGACTGCCGAACAGTTTATAAAATATTTAAAAAGCAAGGTTAATAACTAGCATAAATTCAGACAATTAAGTTCTCAATTTTTATAGTTGAAGTTTGAAAGACGACTAAATCTTTACAAAGAAAAACCCCCCAATTAAGGGGATTCAGACTAAAAACAAAGGTATCGATAAATCCTTTTTCGACTGCCCTCGTGCCGGCAGGCCATGGAATGGTCTCAAAAGGATATTATTTTCGACCTTTTCGGGATGCGTAGGAACGCTATCCCCTACATACTCACTCCGGATGCGTGGGAACGAAATCCCCAATTAAGGGGATTTTTTAATACCAAAACCTATTCCACCAATTAAAATTTTGAAAATGTCCGCTGTCTCTAACAGTCCAATAATGTCCTGCTTCCAAGCCCACTTCTTCTCCTATTTTTGCACACTTTTCAAAAAACTCCTCATCTCCATATGGATCTTCTCCCGCCTTTACAATGTCAAAGGCTCTCCTTCTAGTGTGGACTGAATTTTTTGTCCAAGTCACCCTAGGTCCATCTGTGTTTCTTCCTTGGGCGTAAAGATGGTCTTGACGTTTTTGGGTTCTGTAAGTTTCTACGATTTTAACTGCCAGCCCCTCTTCTTCACATCTACTTAAAAATTCCAATGCCAATTTTTTTGTATCGGGAGTGAGTTGATTTAGATCGGAGATAATTTCGTTTTCATTTATTGGAGGAAAACTAGCTTTTACTATTTCATTTCTAAGGGTTACACCTAAAAAGGCTAGGCCAAAAGCAATTGCAAGTAACAAAGTTCTTTTAAATATTCTCTTTATTTTCAAAACTTTCGGTTCTCGATAAATCCTTCTTCCTTCTAACATATTTTCTCCTTATTCTAAATTTTCAATCTCCACCTTTTATTAAAATACAATTGTGGTTTTAAATAAGTCTCCGTCTATTTCTATAAAGAATTCCCCACCTTGAATTTCTGTTAAAGAACTTGCAATGGAAAGCCCAAGTCCAGATCCTTCCGTTGTTCTAGACTCATCTCCCCTAGTAAATCTCTCCATTAACTCTTCTGGCGAAATATTCAATGGATATTTGGAGATGTTTTTTATCACCAACTTGACCCTATTGT
>JAEZYW010000007.1 GCA_023418835.1 Bacillota bacterium
CAATGGGGAGTACAAAAGCTAGGAATTAACAAAGACCTAGCAAGATTAACCTCGTATTGTGGAGACAGGTACTATTTTGTAGCAACAAAAACCTGTGTATCAAGAGCAATCTCAAAGAAAATCTTAAACCAAAGAGGTTTAGTAAGTCCATTAGATTACTATGAACACAGGTGTAATGTTAGATTTAATTGAACCGCCGTATACCGAACGGTACGTACGTGTGGTGTGAGAGGGGAAATTTTAATTTCCCCTACTCGATTTTTTATATTCTAAAACTTTGTATAAATATTTTAATTATACTATAATCATGTAAAAGACTTTTGGAGGATATCAATGATAATAACTAGCGATAAGACAATCTTTTCAATGGATAAAAATAATGAATCTGTTTTAAAATCAAAAAGTGGCGACAAAGTAATATTCCAAACTTGTGACTGTTTTTCAGATGTAATAAAAACTGAAGAAGATTTAGTAAGCGGGATAGATTTTGATCGTGTAAATCCAGCTACTGGTCCTCTTTATGTAGAAGATGCAGCTCCTGGGGATGTTTTAAAAGTCGATATAATAAAAATAGAAATTTCAAACCAAGGTGCAGTAGTTACTTCTCCAGGATTAGGAAGACTTTCTGAAAAAATAGAAAAAGAAGAAACTGTAATTGGAAAAATAGAAGGGGACTTTGTAGACTATAAGGGAATTAAAATTCCTCTAAATAAAATGATTGGAGTTATAGGAACGGCACCAGCTGGGGAAGGTATATCAACTGGAACTCCCTATGACCACGGGGGAAATTTAGATTGTAAGATGATAAAAGAAGGAGTAAGTCTTTATTTACCAGTTAATGTTAAGGGAGCTTTGCTTTCTTTAGGAGATCTCCACGCTGCTATGGGGGACGGAGAAATAATGGGATCTGGTATGGAAATTGCCGGAGAAGTTGAGGTTAAAGTTGAGGTTTTAAAAGATTTCGATTATAAACTTCCCATCATAGAAACTGAGGAAAAATGGATTACTCTTGGATCTAGAAAGACCATAGAAGAAGCCAGTGATCTAGCTATAAATAATATGGTGGATTTAATAATGAAAAAATCTGGCTTAACTATGAATCAGACTGGTATGCTTTTGTCAATTGCAGGAGATTTAAAAGTCTGTCAAATTGTAGACCCTAATATGACCATGAGAATGGAACTGAATAAAAAATTTATTAAATAAGAAAATGCGAAGAAGAATCTTAATTGGTTTTATGGCATTAGTGTCGATGAAGGAAATTCATTGACACTATTTTATTTTAGGTGAGAATATTTTGTCGAAAAAGACACTTAAATTTTATTAAAATAGGCTCAGGAGTTTTTCCTGAGCCTGATTTTTTCTCTTTTTTAATTTTATTGGAATCTTGTCATTACATAGGAAAGATTTCCGTCTTTGATGTTTATATCCAATACAGCATTTCCATAGCCTGTTAAAGTGACTTTTCTATATCCACTTAACCATTCCACAGAGTTTGTGTCTCCTGGGGTTACTATAAATACATTTTTACCAGATTTTACAGCCTTGTCGACAATGTCGAAGAAAAATGCATTTTCTTTTGTGCCCCTTAGATTTTCTGGATTATTTTGCAACATTAGGACTATATTTTTAAATTCAGGATTTTCCATTGTGCTAATAAAAGGCTTCCATTGAGCTGAATTTGCAGATCTAATTCCTTGCTGATTTGATTGCAAAGTTATGAATGCAGTTCCATGGGCAGTCTTTATATTGTGAACGTCGTTTCCATTGAATTTCAAATTTGCGTTAATTTGTCCAAGTGTTTCCGAGGAAGCTCCATTGAATATAACGGCGACGTTTTTATTTTGCAAATGGTTTATTCTTTGGGAGTTGTTTCCACCATTTTTACTTAAACTTGTAATGGATATTCTAGCTGCTCCTTCAGTTTCACCTTGAAAATTTCTAGGATCTCCAGATACACTAGAGCCCTTAGCTGATTCCCAATCTAGTGGTAATTTTACAGCAGAAACCAATCCGTTAAATTTTATAGTCGATGAAAGTTCAACTTCTTTTCCAACAGTCAAAGAAATTTTGTCTAAGAAAATATTACCAGACAATCCCTTTGGTATATTCGTCTCTACGTATTTCCAATCTTCAAAGTCCAAAGTTGAAATTAAATCAGCTTTATTTATCTTTCCACTGGAATCTCTAAATGTTACGACAATCTTTCCGTTAGAATTGTCTCCTTTTATCCAAAGTCCAATATATTCAGCAGATCCTAGAGCAATTCCGCCGTTGTAACTGATTTCAGCAGTTTGTGCTTTATCTTTTGAAGTCACATTATAAACTAGGGCAGTAGAAGGATTTTCATCCTTATTTTCTTGATCTATTACTACATTTGCTGACAGTGTACTTTCTTCTTCTGGACTAATAGAAACCGTAGCTTTTTCGCCGTTGTCAAAACCAAAAACTGAATTTTTTTGAGTTCCTACAGAAACGGGAATATTTCTGATTACACCATTGAAGTTGGCGGTAATTACTCCAGTAACTCCATCCCCTTGGGCTGTAAATTTATTTCCTTCTAAAGTTCCAATCCCTTCAGTTGCGCTGAAACTAACTTGAGATGAGTTGATTTTTTTCTTATATCCTAAATCATCTTTGCCGTAAATGGTTTCAAAAATGTGAACTTTGCCTTCTGAAATTTGTAGAGAATTTACATCTAAAATTAACTCTTTTATTTCTGAATGAACAAAAACTTCTGCAGAACCAGTTGCACCTTGATAAGAAGCGGAAATGCTTCCAAGTCCTTTTTTGTTTGGATTAAAGTTTAAACCTGAAAAAGTTCCAAACTCAGAACTTACAGTAATATCTTGAGGATTTACTTGTAGTTTGTTATGGTACTGGTCGAAAACTTCCAATGTAATTGGATAGGAAAATCCAATAAATGTATTATTATCACTTGGGGTTATTTTAATATAGTTTGGTTCAGAAACTGGGGCATTTGTTTTAATTCCAACTCCTGAGACGATTGGTCTTTCTTTTCCATCAGAAGGTGAATTTACTACTGTGGTTTTTTCATCTCCAGAGTATTTAATTCCCATTGTAGTAGAACCGCCACCGTCTAAATTAAGAGCTTGGTAGCATCCTATACTTCTCATAAATTCTGCCAGTTCTTGTTCGCTCATACCGATAGAACTATTATTTCTTCCATCTATTGTAACTAGCAAAACTTCTGTGTTTTCCTTGTTAATTCCAATTGCCGTTCTAGGAGCCCTTGTTTTTGAAAACTTAGGGTTTTTAGGTATAGAACCATTTGAAACTAAAACATTTCCTCCGCCAATGGCAAACATAAGTCCATTATAACTTCCGTAGTCTATTGTCACTGAATCTCCAATTGATAGGGAGTCTAGTCCAATGCCAACTTGAGTTAAAACATAGGTTCCAGGTATAATTGGGAAAGGTTGTCCTCCAACTCTCTTATCTACAACTTTATTATTTACTATTAGGACTTCCACATTTTTGCTGCCAATAGATCTACCAGGAGATTGTTTACCCCATTTGCTATCTAACATTGAAATTGCAGAGTATGGTCTAGAAAGTTTGTTAAGAGCATTTACATTATAATTTACGCCCTTAGCCACATTTTTTACTACAATATTATTACCTAAGTTTCCAACACCGCTTTTGCCCTCTTTAGTTATATAAAAAGAATTTCTACTGAATGCTACTTCAGGAGTGGATAAAATAAGTTCTCCATCTCCGTATAGAGAGCCTAATGCCATTGGAAAATTAGTGGTTTCAAAAAAATCCCCGTTAATACCAGCAACAGCATCTTTTGAATCTATCATTTGAGAAAGAGTTGAACGTTTAGAAACCCCTTCTCCTCCAATTAGGGGAGTAAGATTGCTAAAATCATTTTTAGTATCTAGTTTTAAAACGTCTATGTCAATCCATCCGTTATTTGAAAATCTGTCAATTTTCACATGCTGTACTCCAGCAGCTATATCAGTTCTTTCTTTAATATCTTGTATAACATTTGAAGCGCTGGCTTGAAGGGAGCTGAACAAAACAGCTGTAAAAGCCAAAGTTACTACTATTTTCTTTAGTTTATTTTTCATACAAAACCTCCATACAGTATATTATAACTTAATAATATAATTCAATTTTACAATGGTGTGACAAAAGGGATCCTATATATTTAAAAAAGTTTGGATATCGTATATAATGGGGTTTAGGTGAGATATGAAAACTATAAAGATTAACTCTATAAATGAAATGAAAAAATTTGGAAATCAAATTGGAAAATCCCTAAAAGGTGGGGAGACAATTTGTCTTCAAGGAAATTTGGGGGCAGGTAAGACCCATTTGACCCAATATATTGGTGAGGGAATGGGAATAGACGAATATATAACTAGCCCCACTTTTGCCTTGTTAAATATATATAATGGGGAAATTAACTTAAACCACTTTGACACTTATAGATTGGAAAGTGTAGAGGATTTTGAAGAATTGGGCTTTGAAGATTACTTATTTTCTAAAGATGTAAACATAATTGAATGGCCTGATGTAATTTTTGAATTCTTGCCAGAATCTCCCTTGGTGATTGAAATTGAAAAGGGAGCAGAAGAAGTAAGATTTATAAATATAAAAACCGATGATGAAGAAAAATATAGACATATACTGGAGAATATAACATGAAAGTTTTGGGAATAGACACGTCTACAAAGACTATGTCAATAGCTATAATAGAAGATTCTAAAATTCTAGGTGAAATTAATTTTTACTCCAACATGGATCACTCTGAAAAATTAATTGAAAATATTAAATACTTATTGGATTCCAACGATCTAACTATGAAAGATATAGATCTAGTTGGGGTCGCAGTTGGACCAGGATCTTTTACGGGAATAAGAATAGGAATTGCAACTGCAAAGGGTCTTTTGGAGTTTTTAGATACCCCTGTCGTGCCGGTATCGTCATTAGAAATTCTAGCTAGAAATTTTTCAAGTTCGAAAACTGTGGCCGTTGCCGTTGATGCAAAAAGGGATAGGGTTTACGGAGCGATTTATTTTTATTCAATTAAAAAAGTATTTTTAGAAGAAGGGCTTTACGACATAAAAGATTTTTCCAACAGTATGAAAGACAAAGAAGACTTAATATTGGTAGGGGATATGTGCGATTATTTCAAGGAGTCTTTTAAAGATACTATTTCTTATGGAGTTGAAGGAAACTTATTAAATAGGGCATCTAATCTTTGTTTCATTGCTTTGGAACAATATAAAAAGGGAAAATCTATTAGCCATTTAGATTTACAAGCAAATTACATGTCAAAATCCCAAGCCCAAATAGATTTTGAGAAAAGAAATGGATGAACTAATTATTAGAATGGCAAAGCCTGAGGATTTAGAGGATATATTTGAGATTGAGTCTTCAGTAGCCGACTCTTGGTCTTATGATTTGGTAAAGAAAGATCTATTAGAAAATAAATCCACTGAATATTTTGTAGGAACCATTAATGATAAGATTGTGGGATTTATTACAATTATGAATATTGTAGGAGAAGTCCACATTAACAATATAGCAGTGAATGAAAAATTTAGAAATCGAGGAATAGGAGAAAAGTTGCTCACTTATGGAATGAACTTTTATTCCCTTGATAAATTAATGGGTTTTACCTTAGAAGTTAGAGTGGACAATTGGTCGGCAATTGCTCTTTACGAAAAAATGGGCTTTGTTACTGTGGGAATTAGAAAAGGTTATTACAAAGAAAATAAAGACGCATACGTTATGTGGAAAATGATAGAGGAGTAATAAATGTATGTATTAGGAATTGAATCTTCTTGTGATGAAACTGCGGCGTCAGTTATAAAAGACGGAAGAAAAATTTGCTCGAACATTATAGCATCACAAATAGATATTCACAAAAAATATGGGGGAGTAGTCCCCGAAGTAGCTTCTAGAAAACATCTAGAGACAATTAGTTATGTCGTAAGAGATGCTTTAGAAGAAGCCAATTTAAAAATTGAAGATATAGATTTAATAGGAGCAACTAGGGGACCAGGTCTTATAGGAGCTTTGTTGCTGGGACTTTCTTACGGAAAGGCTTTGGCTTTTTCCAATGGCATTCCTTTTGTAGGAGTAAACCATATGG
>JAEZYW010000023.1 GCA_023418835.1 Bacillota bacterium
ACCTGGATATTTTGTTGGACTTTTAATTGGAGGGATATTAGCTGGAATCGTTGGATTTTTAATAGGAATCCCAGCTTTGAGGTTAAAGGGAGACTATCTAGCAATTATAACTTTAGCATTTGGAGAAATCATTAGAGTTTTAATAGAATTTTTCAGTTTTACAGGAGGAGCTCAAGGGCTAAAGAGTATTCCTTGGATGCAAGACTTCAATATTATTTATTTTTTAATGGTCTTATCCGTCGCTTTTATGTATTCTTTGATGACCTCAAGGCACGGTAGGGCAGTTTTAGCAATTCGGGAAGATGAAATTGCAAGTGAGGCTTCTGGAATTAACACCACCTATTACAAGACTTTTGCCTTTGTATTTTCTGCAATATTTGCAGGGATAGCAGGAGGAATGTTTGCCCACAATATCGGAATTATTGTTCCAAAACAATTTGACTATAACTATTCTATAAACTTTTTAGTAATGGTCGTATTTGGAGGAATGGGTTCTTTTACTGGATCAATTTTCTCTGCAGTTATTCTTACTATATTGCCAGAATTTTTAAGATCCTTTGCCGATTACAGAATGATAATTTATTCATTGGCACTAATTTTAATGATGATTTTTAGACCGACAGGAATCTTTGGTAGAAAAGAATTTAACTTAACATCAATTACAAAAAAACTATTACCAAATAAAGAAGGGGTGAAATCATGACAAAACCGATACTATCGGCAAAAGATTTATCAATTACTTTTGGTGGTTTAAAGGCTTTGACTGATTTTTCCTTAGAGCTAAGACCAAAAGAGTTGGTGGGATTAATTGGGCCTAACGGGGCTGGAAAGACTACAGCCTTTAACCTATTGACAGGTGTTTATGAGGCGACAAGCGGAACGTACACTTTTAATAATCAAATGATTAAAAATGTAAAGACCTATGAATTAGTTCAGATGGGTCTAGCTAGAACCTTTCAAAACATTAGACTTTTTAAATCCCTATCAGTAATTCAAAATGTTATGATAGCCCACAACTATCTTCAAAAATATGGATTTTTTGAAGGGGCCTTGAGATTTCCTAAGTTTTGGAAAGAAGAAACGGACCTTTTTGAACAGTCTATGAATATATTAAAGATTTTTGGACTAGATGAATACTACGATACAGAGGCGGGAAATTTATCTTACGGGCAACAAAGAAAACTGGAAATAGCAAGGGCAATGTCTACAAACCCAAAAGTATTGCTTCTAGACGAACCGGCAGCAGGAATGAATCCAATTGAAACCCAAGAGTTAATGGATACCATAAGATTTATTCGAGATGAGTTTGACGTGGCAATACTTTTAATAGAACACGATATGTCCTTGGTTTTAGGTATTTGCGAAAGAATCCTAGTTTTAAATCACGGCATGACAATTGCCCAAGGTCTTCCAGCTGGTGTGATAAATGAGCCGGAAGTAATTGAAGCTTATTTAGGAAAGAAGAGGGAGGCGTAATTATGGCAATGTTAGAAGTAAATGATTTAGACGTATTTTATGGAAATATCCATTCCATAAAAAATGCCAGCCTGAAAGTTGAAAAGGGAGAAATAGTTACTTTAATAGGAGCTAATGGAGCAGGAAAAACTACCATATTGCAGACTATCTCCGGAATAATTAGATCTAAAAAAGGGAGCATTTCCTATAACGATAGAATTATTACAAAAGAAAGGGCTCACAAAATAAATTGGATGGGAATAGCCCAAGTTCCAGAGGGTAGAAGAATATTTACAAATCTATCTGTGGAAGACAATTTGGAACTGGGAGCCTATGCAATTAAAGAGTCCATTCAAAGTAAAAAGACGAAAATTGATAGGGTATATGAGATTTTTCCTAGAATGGAAGAAAGAAGAAAGCAAAGAGCAGGGACTCTCTCTGGTGGAGAACAACAGATGCTTGCCATTGGAAGGGCGATGATGTCCAATCCAAACTTATTATTGCTAGACGAACCCTCAATGGGATTATCTCCCCTATTTGTTCAAGAAATTTTTAATACAATTCAGCTATTAAACGACGAAGGCACTACAATTTTATTGGTGGAACAAAATGCTGAAATGGCTCTATCCATTGCTAATAGAGCATATGTTATTGAAACTGGAAAGATAACTTTGGAAGGTCCGGCTGAAGATTTAAAAGACAACGAAGAAGTTAAAAAAGCATATTTAGGCGCTTAGAAGTAAAAGCTTTTGAAGAGATTTATAATCTATTCAGAGGCTTTTTTTATTCCACAGAACACACCTGTTATTTTGTTCGCGTTGGAATTTAATTAGGGGTTATTTAAAATTTCTTATTAATCTAAATTCTATTTCAATTTTTTTGCAATTCTTTTTTATTTTTAAAGTTTGATAAAATTTTTTTATAGTGGTAAAATGTATGATTAAGAATAATATAAATGGTTATTATGGTTTTTCATTTATTGTTAAGATTATTAACAATAAATGATTTAAAAGCATCGTTGATTATGTTGTGGGGATATTAAAACATGAAAAACTTATATAGAGAAAAATATTTTTATAGAATTCTTCTACTAGTTACTCTTGTCATGTTTCTTTTGATAAATCTTGTTTCATTTACTTTATATAAAAACTACGAGACAGATACAATAAATAAAATAATTGAAATGAATATAGATATTCTAAATGAAACTAGTAGAATTAATGAGTTTATAGCAAGAAATGCAAAGCTTTCTGGTATGAACTTATTTTACGAGCCTTCGGTTCAAAAATTATTGAATTATGATGACATCACAAATTTTGAAAAAATCGAAGGTATAAGAAGGATTGATTTTATAAATTCTTCAAGTACACATTATAACTCTATATACTTATATAATTCGAAAAAAGAATATATCTATTCCACATCTAATGAAGATTCAGGAAATAAAATAAATTTTTACGATCCAGGTGCTATACAATTAATAGAAGAAATTGAAGAAAAACACTTATTTAACCCTATACCTAGATGGATTGAAACAAAAAAAACAAAGTTCCAGTATACACCTTTTATTTTAAAGATGAGGACAGTGGCGGAATATTATTGATAAATTTAAACTTATCTTGGTTCAGCGACATAGATAATATATCTACAAATAATGGAAAAATATTTTATGTTTTAGATAAAGATAAAAAAATAGTTTATTCAACAGAAAAAGAAAAATTTCTATCGGATTTATCTGAAGAGCCATATGT
>JAEZYW010000003.1 GCA_023418835.1 Bacillota bacterium
GAGCTATTAAAAAATCAGAATATTAGAGTAGTAAATTCTCAAATAGAAATTGACGGGAATATGAATCATTTAACTCCTTAGCTCTAATAGAAGCTAAGAATTCTATATCGAAAGACTTTTTAGTAAGACAGATTTACTATCCTTTTAGGCTATTTGACAAAAAAATTCGAAAACTTGTAAAGCCTATATTTTTAACTTATACAAATGGAATATTTAGCTTGTATGAGTATAGTTTTGAAGAACCTCATAATTATAACTCATTAGTTTTAGCCAAGCAAAAAAATTATTCATTAAATCATGATGATATTAATTTTGATGAGATAGTTTCTATTTTGAAAAATGTAAAAATATCTGATGAACAAATGGGAATTCCTTTCCCTCAAGCAGATAGTTTTGAAAGAGTTGTAAATTTATGTGAGTTACTAAATGAGAACGAATTTTTAACAAGAGATGAAATTACTTATAATTATGACTTTGATATAAGACAAACAAATTATTATACAGATGCAGGTAGATACCTAGGCTTAATAGATAAAGAATATGATAATAGTGAGGGCGTAAGATATTTTTTAACGGAAAAAGGAAAACATCTATTCGACTTAAAACTTAAAAATAGGAATCTTCTTTTTACAAAATATATCTTGGAGAAAAAAGCCTTTAATGAGACTTTTAAGAGGTATTTAATTGAAAAGCAAATTCCACATAAGAAAGAAATTGTTAAGATAATGAAAGAATCAAAGTTGTATAATATTAATTCTGATTCCACTTTTAATAGGAGAGCTTCCACAATTTCTGGTTGGATAAGATGGATTATTGAATTATCTAGAAAACTATAAAGGAGAAATTATGAAAATATTAGTTACGGGATTTGATCCCTTTGGTGGTGAAAAGATAAATCCGGCGATTGAGGCTGTGAATTTGCTTCCAGATGAGATTAAAGAGGCAAAAATATTAAAGCTTGAAATTCCTACAGTTGTTAAAAAGGCTGTGGACGTTCAAAGGGATGTAATAGAGAAAGAAAGACCTGATGTGGTTTTAAATATCGGTCAGGCAGGGGGAAGACCGGATATTACCGTAGAAAGAGTTGGTATAAACGTTGACGATTGCAGAATTCCAGACAACGAGGGAAACCAACCAATAGACGAAAAAATTGTGGAAGATGGACCAGATGCATATTTTGTAACTCTTCCCATAAAAGCAATGGAAAGAAAATGGAAGAAGGAAAAATCCCTGCATCAGTATCAAATACGGCGGGTACATTTATTTGCAATCACGTCACTTACGGGATCTCTCATTTGGCGGCCACAGAATATCCTGAAATGAGAACGGGATTTATACACATTCCCTTTTTGCCAGAGCAAGTTATTGACAAAAAGAATATACCTTCAATGGCCTTAGAAACCATAGTAAAGGGATTGACCCTTGCAATAGAGGCTATTGTTGAAAATAAAGATGATATTAAAGTCACAGGTGGTAAGACACATTAAAATCAAAATAAAGTTGGAACCTTAGATTCAAATTAAGATAAGGTCTAGATAAATCCTTTTTCGACTACCCTCGGGCCGGCAGGCCGTGAAATGGTCTCAAAAGGATATTATCTTCGAACTTTTAATAAGTTTATCAACACTCTTAAGCTGGAATTTTCCAGCTTTATTTTTTTATAAAAAAGTTTGACTTACTGGTCTACATGTTGTAAACTTAATTTAAGTCTATAAATTGTAGACTGAGGAGTGATAATATGAAATTTAAAGAAATGACTGAATCTGAAGAAAATTTAGCCAAGATTATTTGGGAAAAGGAACCTATAAAGTCTCCGGAGATAGTAAAAATTTGCGAAGAAAAGTTTGAGTGGAAAAAATCCACGACATATACAATGCTAAAACGAATAGTGGAGAAAAAAATTGTCATAAATGAAAACAGCGTTGTAACGTCTTTGGTAAGCGAAGGGGAATATTATTCCAAGAGGAGCAATGCTTTTTTGAAAGAAAATTTTGGTGGATCTCTTCCAAAGTTTTTAACTGCTTTTTCAAAAACAAATAGACTTTCCACAAAGGAGATTGAGGAACTACAAAGGCTAATCGATGAGCACAAGGAAGAGGAATAATGGAAAATTTATTTTTAAAAGTAATAGATCTTAGCGTAGATGCCAGTTTTATTATTCTCTTTGTACTTTTAGTTAGGGTTTTACTTAAAAGATTTCCAAAGATCTTTTCCTATGTCCTTTGGTCTGTTGTATTTTTGCGTTTAGTATTTTCTTTTTCCATAGAAAGCCCCTATAGTATCATGGGCGTTAAAGACAGGGTAGTTGAAAATGTGGTTAGTGAAGAATTTCAATACACTCCCAGTAGGACTTTGGAAAACTACATAGATGAAAATGTAGAAACTACAAATAATAACTATGAAAGTCCCCAAGTGATTTATGAAAGCAAACTTTCAGAAGTTAAAGAAATGGAAAAGTTCAATATTTTTCCTATTATATGGATTGTTGGAATTGGAGTTTTAACAATTCACAGCATTTATTCCACTGGGAAGCTATCTAGAAAACTAAAAAGCTCAAAACACATAGAGGGAAATGTCTATATCAATGAAAATATAGAAACTGCTTTTGTGTTTGGAATAATAAATCCAAAAATATATAGACCTTATGGATTAAGTTCCCAAGAAGAAGAATATATTTTAGAACACGAGAGGGTTCACTTAAAACGTGAAGATCACATTTGGAAATTTTTAGCATTTTCCATAACTGTAATCCACTGGTTTAATCCATTAGTTTGGATTTCCTATTATCTAATGAGTGTGGATATGGAGCTTTCTTGCGACGAGGCTGTGGTTAGGAAATTGGGAACAGATGTAAAGAAAGATTATTCTGCGTCTTTACTTTCTTTTTCAACAGGAAGAAAGATTCTGACCGCTTCTCCCATAGCTTTTGGAGAAGGGAATTTAAAAAACAGGATTCAAAATATATTAAAATATAGAAAGCCTAAGTTTTGGGTTTTGGGAATTTGTTTAATAATAGTTCTTGGAACTATTGTGGGATGTTTAACGAATTCAAAAAACGAGCCTAAGGTAAAAACTAAAGAATACTATTTAGATGAGTATATGAAAAATTTGGTATCAATTTATGAGGATTATGGAGTTAAAATTGAAGATTACGAGGTTATAAATTTTGAAAAAGTAAACACTTTTGAACATATAATGGACGTTCCTTTGGAAATATGGAAATTGGCATATAAGGTAAAGCCTAAAGATTTAGAAAAGGCAAAGAATAGATTTGATGGAATCTATGAAGATGGTTGGTTAATTAGAAATGAATCAAACAGCTTTCATTATCTGTTATTTTCAGGAGAAGGGGACCAATTGGATTTCTACGGAAACATACCTGGGTATGATCCTATGACTTATTCAGAGGAGGAATATACTAGGGAATATCTTGAAAATATTGGTGAAATACCAAAAGAATCCTATAGTGGAGACCACTTAATATATAAATATGAAGATTCTGGGGGATATACCTACAAAATTTTGATGTCAAAGCCTATCCGACAAGATGATAGTGGGATTTGGGTGGGTGAAAGAAGAATAGATAGTTTTGGAAATGTAAATAGATCGAGCTATAGAGGTGCACTAATTATGGAAACTCATAAATATTTCCAAAGTTTACAAAAGAAAGTAGATAATGGGGAGGAAGAATGGAGAAGAGATCCTGAAAGGGCTGCAATCGATTATATATATAATGTTTCTGGTGGGTCTATTAATGAAAATAGTTTGAAGTTACTTTCTGAATCTACATTGGAAGAATTTTATAAGGTTCCTGAAAGTGTGAATCTAGGATATTTTATGGAAATATTTTTAGATGATGAAGATATTGGAGATAGAATCCATATAGACAATGTGGAATGGCTGACTTTGGAAGACGAAAAGAGATTGAAGGATTTGGGTATAGATTCTGAAAAAGAAATGCCCAATGGGTTTTACATCAATAATCCGACAAGTTATCCTAATACAATATTTTTAAAAGATGATACTGTTTACAAAGTTTTAAATCCCAAGGATATGAGTGGCGAAAAATTGACAATGACAAAGGAGAAATTTGCCTTTGATATTATGTCGAAAAGTTACAAACCATTATTAAAAGTTACTTCAGTAGCTGGAGATGCCCTTGAAGTAGAAGAAGTTTATATTCCATAAATTAATAAAAATAATCAAGCCAAGAGAGATATTAAGATGAAAGAGTTTGTCAATATTATCATCTTGGTTTTTTTGTGGAACAACATAAACGGGAAATATAAATTGCTAAAAGAAATATATAGTTGACATAATGTAATAATTATTGTATATTAAATTTAAGAGGTGGTTCTATGCGAAATAAAAAACTTAGGATGGCTCGGTTAGAAAAAGATATGACACAGGAAGATTTAGCTGATGCTGTAGATGTAACTCGACAGACTATTGGATTGATAGAGGCTGGAAATTACAATCCTACTCTCAATTTATGTATATCCATTTGCAAAGTGTTAGATAAAACACTAGATGAGCTTTTTTGGGGAGGCGAAAATAATGAATAACATAAAAGATGAAAGAATAATAATGGAAAAGTGGAAGATAGAAAGCAATGCATATAAATTAGTTTTGTCTACTCTAGTCACAACAGTATTAATACAACAATTCTTCTTAAATTCTGATCTAAAGGAATATGCTGGTGAGTTAATAGCAATTATTTTAGCAACTGCTTATCAGGCATATGGCCATGTTAAAAAAGGTATTGGTGTAGGAAAAAAAGAAAATCTAAAAGAAATTTTAACTTCGTCTGCGTTTGTATCTTTAGGTGGAGCGACTTTTTTGTTTTTTATAGGCGGTATGACAAAGCCCGAAGAGATTATAATAAATATTGCCGTAATATTTGTATTAAATTTTGTAGTTAGATATGTAATTGATTTTTTTACAAAGAAAAAACAAATAGAGATAGATAAACTAATCGATGAAGATTAAAAATCCAGCTAAAGTGTTGGCTTAAACTTAAGACAAAGGCCTCGATAAATCCTTTTCGACTACCCTCGGGACGGCAGACCATGAAATGGTCTTAAAAGGATGTTATCTTCGACCTTTTTTAATAAGTTTCAATATTAAAATCCAGCTCGAAAGCTGGATTTTTTTAACATTCTTCCAATATACATCCCGTGTAGTGATTCTCTCCACAATCTCTCAAAGAGTGGTCGCAACTTAGGCATATCTCTTCAAAATACGGACATCTCGGTCCAAATCTACATCCCTTTGGAAGATTGATTTGATCAGGCAACTCGTCGTCTATTTCTATGGAGACTCTCTCATAATCTGGGTCTGCCACTGGAACAGAGGATAAAAGTACCTTAGTATAGGGATGTTTTGGATTTCCAATTACATCTTCTACACTTCCAATTTCTACAATTTTCCCCAAATACATAACGGCGATTCTGTCGCAAAGATATTTAATAGTGGACAAGTCGTGGGAGACATAAAGCATCGTCAATCCTAAGGTGTCTCTAAAGGATTTTAAAAGATTTAAGATATCTGCCCTTATTGAAACGTCAAGCATCGACACAGGCTCGTCTGCCACTAAAAACTTTGGATCCAAAACAATTGCCCTTGCTATTGCCACCCTTTGTCTTTGCCCACCACTTAGTTCGTGGGGATATCTGTAGGCGTAAAATTCTGCAGGTCTTAGTTCTGCTCTATTTAAGGCATCAATTACTTTTTCCTTTAAAAGCTCTCCTTCTTTAATTCCTTGAATTCTAAGGGGCTCTGCAATGGTGTCGAAAATTGTGAATCTAGGATTTAAAGTTTCGTAAGGGTCTTGGAAAATCATTTGAACTTCTTTTCGAAAGTTCATCTCTTCTTTTTTGGATTTCATTAAAAAGTCGTGTCCATCAAATTCAATTTCACCAGAAGTCATATCTTGCAATTTCACCAAGATTTCTCCAGTTGTAGTTTTTCCAGATCCCGATTCTCCAACGAGTCCCAAGATTTCATTTTTATAAATATCAAAGGAGATGTCGTCAATGGCCTTTACCGTATCCTGGCTTTTTGAGAAAAAATCTCTAAAGCCTTTCCCCACAATATATTCTTTTCTCAAGTTTCTAACTTTTATAAAAGTTTCTTTAGACATCACTTGCCACCTCTCTTTCCCCTTCGATTCGGTCTCGAACCTGATCCCAAGTTTCTTTTAGTTGAGACTTTTCTCGAAATTCTTCCACTCTTTCAGGATAATGGCAGGCGATTAAGTGTCCGTTGTCGTCTATGGGATTTAAAAGGGGCTCTTCGTCAATGCAACGCTCAGTTCTGAACGGACATCTTTCCTTGAATCTGCATCCAGTTTGAGGCTCTATTAGATTCGGAGGTGTCCCTGGAATTGAAATCAGCTCTTTTCCTATATCCAATATACTTGGGGATGCGTTGTGAAGTCCCAAAGAATAAGGGTGAAAGGGCTTTTTGAAAAACACTTTCGTGCTGGCCTTTTCCATAATTTTTCCTCCATACATAACCAAAATCGTTTCGCAAACTTCGCTTACGACGGCGATATCGTGGGTGATGAAAATCATAGAGCTATTGAACTTTGCCAAAACTTCCTTTATTTGTTTTAAAATTCTATCTTGAACGACAACATCAAGGGCAGTTGTGGGTTCGTCTGCAATAATCAACTCGGGATTTAAAGAAAGAGCCATAGCGATTACTGCTCTTTGTTTCATCCCACCGCTCATTTGGTGAGGAAATGCGTTCATTCTGTCTGCCTTTAATCCTATTATGTCAAAAACTTCCACAGTTCTGTCGTAGGCTTCTTTTCTCGACATTTTAGAATGTGCCATTATTCCTTCGATAATTTGATCTCCAACTCGATAGACGGGATTTAAAGCGTTCATCGCAGATTGGGAGATCATTGCAATATCTTCTAATCTAAGTTTTCTAACTTCTTCTTTAGACAGCTTGACAATATCTTTTCCGTTAAAAAGGATCTCTCCAGATGGAATGACGCAATTTTCTGCTCCCATTCGCATTATAGATTTTGCAAGAGTGGTTTTACCACAACCAGATTCCCCAACGAGGCCCAAACTTTCTCCTCTTTTTAAAGTGAAGCTCACATCTTCCACTGCGTGGACTGGACCTTTTGAAGTTTTGTAATCAATAGATAGGTTATTTACTTGTAATAATGTCATTTATCTACCTCTCAATCTTGGGTTGACTACTTCTTCCATGGCTCTTGCGATAAAGAAGATTGACAAAAGAAGTAGAACAATTGCAAGTCCTGGAGTCAAAGTCCACCACCAAGCGTTTCTAGAATTTCCCGTTACAAAACTGGAGTGGAGAATTTGTCCCCAACTGGGCACGTCTGGGTCTCCAAATCCTAAAAAGGCGATGCTGGCTTCTGACATAATTGCAAAGTTAACTGTAAAAGTCATTTCCAAAAGTATTAGTGGAACGACATTTGGCAAAATGTATTTTGTCATAATTCTCAAATGTCCTGCTCCAGAGACTTTTGCCGCTTTAATAAAGGGTCTTTTTGCAATTGAAAGAACTTGAGATCGAACTAATCTGGCTACCGTTCTCCAAGATAAAAAGGAGACTGCTAAAATTATATTCCAAATGCTAGGTTTTAAAACTGCTGATAAAACTATTACAAAGGGGATAAATGGAATTGCGTAAAAGAAATCCACAATTCTCATTAAAACGACATCTACCTTACCCCCAAAATATCCCGAGATAATTCCAATGGAAGAGCCCAAAAGAGTAACTAAAAGGGCAGCTAAAATTCCTACTAAAAGGGCAGTTCTAGTTCCCAATATTACTTGGCTAAAAATATCTCGTCCCACATCCGTAGTTCCAAAAGGAAATCCCTCTCTCGGAGGAGAAAGTCTCAAAATCTTTCCATTTTCATCGTAATGTCTGTCCCTTGGTGAGTGTGGTGCTAAAGTGGTGGAAAAAATCCCCACAATTATAAAAAATACTAAAAGCAATGTGCCTATAAAGGCTAATTTATCTTTCTTTAAGTTGGCTAAAAAAAGTCTTCCAACGGATTGGGTGTTTACACTTTTTTTAGCTTTCTTGTCCTTGTTATTCATGTATTCACCCCATCAATCGTATGAAATTCTCGGATCTAAAGCCGCATATAATACGTCTGCAACTAGATTCATAATCATCATTACCATTGAAATGATAATGAAAGAGCCTTGGGCTAAAGGATAGTCATGTCTCGTTACGGCTTGAACGATTTCTCTGCCAAGTCCAGGCCAACTGAATACAACTTCCAATAAAACCTGTCCTCCAATTGCAGAGCCGATAAACAAAGCCCCAGATGTTATTACAGGTAGTAGGGCGTTTCTAGCGGCGTGGGCATATCTTATCCTATTATCAGACAATCCCTTTGCTCTTGCCATCTCTATATAATCTTCGTCCATAACTTCCAACATGCTATTTCTCATGATTAACATGGGAGTTGCTAGAAAATACAATCCGGCAACGATTGAAGGCAAAATTAAATGCTTTAAGAAGTCCAAGTTTAAAAATATCTCTCTAAAAGTCTCTCCGATATAACCTGCCGTTCTAATTCCTTGGGCAGGAAACCATTTTAAGACGGTGGAAAAAATAATTATTGCCATCAATCCCACCCAAAATGTGGGAGCTGATCTAAAAAACAATGTTACAAATACCGAGATACTTTCTAAAAGTCCTCCCCGTTTCCACGCGATGGACGTTCCCAACATGACCCCTATGGAGTATGCAAATATCATTGCCGTAAACATTAAAATTAATGTTGCAGGAAGCCTTTCGCCAATAATTTGGATGACGGGTTTGCCGTAAAAATATGATTCTCCAAAATCTAATCGAACTAAATCTTTTAAAAAAATAACGTATTGAGTAAAACGACTTTTATTAAGTCCGTACTTTTCTAAAAGAGCTTCTCTCGCTTCTCTAGGAATGGAAGGATCAACAATATAAGCCGTTGGATCTCCTGGCATTGCCCTAAAGAGAAAGAAGATCATAGTAGAAATTAGGATAAACATTAAAATCATTATTCCGATACGTTTTAGAATATATTTTCCCATAAATTCCTCTCTTTGTGTCTATATATAAGTATTACCGGAGAGTCTCCGGTAATACTTCGGTTTTTTCTTTAATTTTCAGCTGGCATGTGTAGTCTACCTTGGTCGTCCCAAGTGAAACCTGCCTCTTCCAAAATTTCTCTAGCCCTTTCAGGATCGTATTGGTCATAAATTGGAACTTCTGGGTTGTGCCAGTAAGTGTTGGCTTCGTTTATTACAAGGCCTCCGCCACCTCTAGTACCGTGTCCATTTAAGTGAACGTCCACTGCCAAATCGTAGTCAACTAAATGCGCCACTGCAATTCTAAAGTCCTTGTTATTAAATGGCGGTCTGTCGATGTTAAATCCTAGATA
>JAEZYW010000082.1 GCA_023418835.1 Bacillota bacterium
TAAACATAGTGAAAAATTTAAAGGCAGATGATTATGCCGTTTTAAACTTCGATGATAAAGTCTCAAAGAACATAGACGGAGATTTCAAAAAAATATTTATCAGTGGAAAAGAAAAACTGGAAAATGGGATATTCTTAGAAGATAAAATCATACATCTTGGGAAAGACGGAAATATAGAGAAATATATGAAAGAAGAAGACGTAAAGAATAAAGGGGTTCACAATTATTACAATATTATGTGCGCAATTGGAGTCTCAGAAGTTTTAAATCTCGACAGAAATAAAGTCATAGAAGTAATTAAGTCCTTCCAAGGGGTTTCCCACAGATTAGAATTTGTTAGAGAACTAAATGGAGTTTCTTATTACAACGACTCAAAGGGCACAAATTCTGATTCCACCATGAAAGCAATTTCAGCCTTTGATAGTCCAATTATAATTCTTCTAGGAGGATATGATAAGAAAGAGGACTTCAAGGAACTTTTAGAATTTGGCAAAAATAAAATTAAAACCATAATTGCTATGGGCGAAACTAAAGAAAAAATTTTATTACAAGGAAAAAATCTGGGATATAAAGAAATATACGATGTGGATTCTTTAGAAGAGGGAGTTAACTTAGCAAAAGATTTAAGCAATAGTGGAGATATTGTTTTACTATCTCCGGCTTGTGCTAGTTGGGGTATGTTTAAAAACTTTGAGGAAAGAGGAAATAAATTTATCCAACTAGTTGAAAACTTGAAATAGAAAGCGATTGAAAGTGATATGAAAAAAAATATTAATGTAGATAGACCTCTACTTATAATAACTATAATTTTATGTTTTATTGGAGCAATTTTAGTTTTTAGTGCTTCTTGGCCTACAGCCGTTTTAGAATATGGAAACGGCTATCATTTTATTTTAAGACATATCAGATCATTGGCATTGGGGTTTGGCGCTTTATTTGTCGCAATAAACTTTCCATACAGATATTATAAAAAGACTTCCGTCTTTATAATATTGTTTTCAGTTTTTTTAAACCTTTTGTTATTTACTTCTTTAGGTAAAGATAAATATGGATCCACTAGATGGTTAGATATTAGATTCTTGCCAAGTTTTATGCCTTCTGATGTTTTGAAAATAGCTTCAATTATATTTATATCTTCTCTATGCAGCAGTTTAGGTAAAAATGCTAAAAAAGGCAGGGGCTTATTTTTAAGTGTCGCTTTTATTGGAATCTTTGTCGGCATTGTTTTAATAAGAGATATGGGTTCTGCAATGGTTATGGTAGTTGCTTTAGGGGCCATTCTTATTGTCTCTGGAATTAAGTTTCACAATGTGCTACTATTATTAGGTCTTGGAGGAGGAGCTTTATATTACACTTTAACTTTAGAAAGAAACGCTTATAGAGTTAAAAGAATTATGGGCTTTTTGGATCCTTTTAACGATTTAGATGGAATTAACTATCAACTGAAAAACTCTCTATATGGTCTTGCCATGGGTGGTATTTCAGGAGTAGGTCTAGGAAAGGGAGTTCAAAAGTTTTCGTATATTCCCCACGTTTACAACGATTTCATTTTTGCTGTAATGGGGGAAGAGTTTGGTTTAATAGGAGCTTCTATAACGGTAATTTTATATTTTCTATTTATGTGGAGAGGATATTTAATTGCTTATGAAACAAAAAATATATTCGGGAAATTTTTAGCTGCAGGATTGACTACTCTTATAGGAGTCCAAGCGTTTATACATATCATGGTAAACATTGGGATTGCACCTGTTACGGGAATAACATTACCCTTTATAAGTTATGGTGGAACATCTTTGATAATTACCTTGTATGCTGCGGGAATTATTCTGAATATTTCTAAAGAGAATAATAGGAGAATTAAATGAGATATATAATATCAGGAGGCGGGACAGGAGGACATATCTATCCAGCCTTGGCAATATTTGATGAATTGAAAAAAAGAGATCCATCAGGTGAATTTTTATATGTGGGAACGCCTGACGGCTTGGAAAGGGATTTAGCAACAAGGGCTGGGTACGATTACAAACCAGTAAGGGTTAAGGGCCTGCCTAGAAGTGTGAACAAAGAATCTATAAAAACTGGAATAGAACTTTTAAAAGGCCTTGGAGATGCAAATAAAATCCTGAAAAGTTTTAAACCAGATATTGTTATAGGAACAGGTGGATATGTGGCATTTCCCATAGTCTTTTTGGCTCAAAGAAAGGGAATTAAAACTCTTTTACAAGAGTCAAACGCCTTTCCAGGAAAAGTAAATCGAATACTTGCAAAAAAAGCCCAAGGAATTGCCATAGCTTTTGAAGACGCAAAAGAAAAACTATCTAGTGATAAATGTTTTTTAGCTGGAAATCCAATTAGACCTGACTTTCTGGAAATCGACAGAAACCAGTCTAGAAAAGAATTGGGAATTGGAGAAGAAGAAAAGTTAATACTCTCCTTTGGGGGAAGCGGTGGACAAGAATCTATAAACGATTCCATCATTGGGATTTTAGAAAAGGAAGACATTAAATATAGACTTATTCACATCACGGGAAAATCTCATCATGAACAGTTTTTAAACACTTTAAAGGAAAAAGAAATTAAAATAAATTCAAATGTGGAAATTTTGGATTATTCTCACGAATTGCCAAAACTATTGGGAAGTTCTGATTTAGCAATTCTAAGTTCCAGTGCAATTTCTTTAGCAGAAGTCTCCGCTTTAGGAATTCCTAGTATCCTAATTCCAAAAGCTTACACTGCGGACAATCACCAAGAATACAACGCTAGGTCTTTTGAAAAAGCAGGGGCTAGCAAAATGATTTTAGAAGAGAATCTAAACTACAAAACTCTTATGGAGAATTTAAAAGAAATCCTTGAAGATAAAACAAAGATGAAAAAAATGGGAGAATGTGCTAGAATACTATCAAAGCCAAATTCCACAGAAATAATCGTGGATAAAATAATATCTATAATTAAGTGATTCAATGAAGAAGAGAAGGCGTAAGAAGAGAAAAATAAAATATATGCGGATATTAATAGCTCTAATAATATTATTGGGGCTTATTTTTGCTTTTCTCCGTTCTCCAATATTTAAAATTAGAGATATTAAGGTATCGGGAAATAGTAAAGTTGAAACTGAAACCATACTTGCTGCTTCCAATTTAACGACAGAAGAAAATTACATTTTTTTAAATAAAGATAAAATTGAAAGTAGACTTACAGGAATTACTTTTATTGAATCTGCTAAGGTAAAGCGAGGATTTCCACTAAAAGTTACAATTGAGGTGACGGAAAGAAAGCCCGCATCTACTTTACAAATTTCAAATAAATATTTATTAATTGACAAATACGGTTATGTTATTGACGAAAGTGAAACCCTTTTATTAAATCTAATGTTAATAAAAGGATTGGATAATGGAGACAGCATTAAAATGGGAGATGTAATCAAAGACTTTGCAACTCCAGATCAAAACAAACTTTTGGAAAATATCTACAATGGAGAAAATGTATTTAAATTCAAAAGCATAAACTTAGAAGAAAACAAGGCGGAGTTAGTTTTATATAACGACGTTTTTGTAGCTTTTGGTTCTTACAACAATGTGGAATACAAGCTTAAAGTACTTGATCAAATGATAGCTTCCATTGAAGATGACAGCACTAGAAATGCTTCCATGATATTAATGGAAGAAGGACCAGACCCGGTTTTGGTTTACGAATAATAGAAATTTTAAAATATTTTTCAAAAATATCTCATCTATATTTTCACAAGAAATTTTTATAAAAAAGAATTTACATTGAAAGTAGATGATTTCCTTATTTGAAATGGAAAAATGTTTGACATATGGGTAGTAAAACCTTACAATATAGAAAGGATTATCTTTTAAATATTAAATATAGTGTTAAAGATATAAAGGAGGAAATAATGTTGGAATTTGAAGTTGACAACGATGGATTTGCAAAAATTAAAGTAATAGGTGTCGGCGGTGGTGGTAATAATGCCGTAAACAGAATGATTGAAAGTGGAGTTAAGGGTGTTGAATTCATCGCTGCCAATACGGATAGACAAGCATTGAAAGCCTCTTTAGCAAATACTAAACTTCAATTAGGAGAAAAAGTTACTAAAGGTTTAGGAGCTGGTGGAGATCCTTCTGTAGGAGAAGTCAGTGCAGAAGAAAGCCGAGATGAAATAAGAAATTCCCTAGAAGGAACAGATATGGTATTTATAGCAGCTGGTATGGGTGGAGGAACTGGAACTGGAGGTTCTCCTGTTGTTGCCGATATCGCAAAAGAGCTAGGAATACTTACTGTTGGCGTGGTTACAAAACCATTTGCTTTTGAAGGAAGTAGAAGACAAAGACAAGCTGAATCTGGAGTAGAAGAGTTACTAGCTAAAGTAGATACGCTTGTAACAATTCCTAACGATAGACTTTTACAAATTGCAGACAAAAAGACTAGTGTTAAGGAATCATTTGAAATGGCTGATGAAGTATTACTTCAAGGTATTACTGGTATTTCTGATTTAATTAGCATTCCAAGTTTAATAAACCTAGACTTTGCTGACGTTAAGTCAATAATGGAAAACAAAGGTATTGCTCATATGGGTATTGGTTTTGCAGAAGGAGACGAAAGAGCACAAGAAGCTGCAAGAGCTGCAATAAAGAGTCCACTTCTAGAAACATCAATTGAAGGAGCTAAATCAGTATTAATTAACATAACTGGTGGAGACGACCTAGGAATATTCGAAATTAATGAAGCGGCAGAATTAATTAGATCTTCAGTCGCAGAAGATGCTAATATAATTTTCGGTGCTGGAATCGACAAATCCATGGGAGATCAAATAAAGATTACAGTAATTGCCACTGGTTTTAACGAAGATACAGTTGAACCAAAAAAAGTAAAATCTGAAGAATCTAAAGGTGATTCGCCAGAAGCTGAAAAGAAGACAGAAAAAATTGAAGACCCATCAGGACTTAATATTCCAGATTGGTTAAAATAAGAATAATATTAAATTTTTTAAAATAGTCGCATTAACTAATACTTAATGCGATTTTTTAGATATCTATAAACATATTTCAAGGAGGAAAAAATGAAATGTCCATACTGTGAATATGAGGACTCTAAAGTAGTAGACTCAAGACCAACAGATGACAATCAATCTATAAGAAGACGAAGAGAATGTATAAAATGTCAAAAGAGATTTACTACATACGAGAGAATAGAAAAATCTCCCATAGTTGTAGTCAAAAAAGATGGAACTAGGCAATCTTACGATAGATCTAAATTACTAAACGGAATGATTAGAGCCTGTGAAAAAAGACCCGTCTCCCTTTCTCAACTGGAAAAATCCGTAGACAATATAGAAAAGAAAATGTATAACTCTTTGGAAAGAGAAATCAAATCTGAAGATATTGGAGAGATGGTAATGTCTGAACTAAAAGAAATAGACGAAATCTCTTATGTTAGATTTGCATCCGTCTATAGACAATTTAAGGATATAGACTCATTTATGGAAGAAATTATGAATATAAAAAGCGAAGTTGATGAGGATGAATGATTTATTTGATTTTTCGTACAAAAAAAGAAAAAATGAATCCCAACCCTTAGCAGAAAGATTTAGGCCAAAGAGCCTAGAGGAATTTGTGGGGCAAAAACATATTGTGGGAGAAGGAAAACTGTTAAACAGACTAATAAAGGCGGATCGACTTGCTTCTATGATATTTTATGGTCCACCAGGAACTGGAAAAACTACTCTTGCAAGTATTATTGCAAATAATACAGAAAACAATTTCCAAAAGCTTTCCGCAGTTACTGCTGGTGTAAAAGATATTAAACAAATAATTGAAATGGCAGAATCTGACCTGAAAGTTTATAACAAAAAGACCATTTTATTTGTAGACGAGATTCATCGATTCAATAAAGCACAACAAGACGTCTTACTTCCTTATGTAGAAAAAGGCATTGTGATTTTAATTGGTGCGACAACTGAAAATCCCATATTTGAAGTGAACAAAGCCCTTCTATCCAGAAGTAGAATTATAGAATTTAAAGGAATTTCTGAAGAAGATTTGAGCCAACTGTTAGAAAGAGTATTAACAGATGAAAATAGGGGATATGGATCTAATAAAGTTACAATAAACGAAAGGGCTAAGAAATATCTACTAAACCACGTAGAAGGAGATGCTAGAAATCTCTTAAATACACTGGAACTTGCCGTTATAACAACACCAGAAAATGAAAACGGTGAAATTATAATTGATTTAGAAGACATTAGCAACTGCCTTCAAAATGTGAACCTTCGCTACGATAAAGATGGGGAGCAACACTACAATATAATATCTGCATTTATTAAGACCATAAGAGCCTCAGAACCAGATGCGGCTATTTATTATTTAGCTTTAATGCTAGAATCAGGAGAAGACCCTAAATTTATTGCGAGAAGACTTATAATTTCAGCGGCAGAAGATATTGGTTTAGCTGATCCAAACGCTTTAAATATTGCAACCTCAGCTTTCCATGCGGTGAATTTTATTGGAATGCCAGAGGGGAGGATTCCCCTTTCAGAAGCGACAATTTATCTTGCGACGGCTCCAAAAAGCAATGCATCTTATTTGGCAATAAATGCAGCCTTAGAGGAAGTCAGAAGTACAAGATCTTTAGAAGTGCCAGAAAATTTAAAAAATGTCCATGTAGGGAAAGTTGGAAAAGATGAAAAATACAAATACTCCCATGACTATGAAGATGGGATAGTAGACCAAGACTATCTCCAAGGAGGTACCAAAAGAAAATACTACTTACCAAAAGAAATTGGGTATGAAAAAAGTATAAAAACCAGAATGAAATATTTAGAATCCAAGAAAAAAAGTGAAAAATAGATTTTTATTTGGATAGATTAAAGGAATAAAAACCTATCAGCTTTCTAAGCTAATAGGTTTTATTTAGTTTGACGGGCATGTCATATGT
>JAEZYW010000108.1 GCA_023418835.1 Bacillota bacterium
TTATTCGCCAAATATTTATATCCGAAACCATCTAAATTCTCTCTAACTATTTCTAATTTTAATTCATAACCATATTTCCCCATTAAAATACCCCCTCATCCGTGTCCGGATTTGGGGGTGCACTACACATAAAAGCTTCCCTTTAATTTTTTAGTTTTCTATACTCACAATTCCCACTGCTCCTGGACCACCATGACAAGAAATCACGGCTTCCGCATCAACCCACTCAAATTTTTTTACACCGTGTTCTTTTAAAATCTTTTCTACATTTTTTACATGGTCATCACTTAATCCATGGACTTTTACTAATCTTATATTGCCAAGATCCACATCAAATCGATTGAAGAAATCATCAATCATTCTCTTATATGCAGATTTAAAATTTACCCTATATCTTTTGCCAGCAACTAGATAACCATTTTCTAAATTAATAGTTGGGAATATTTTTAAAAGCATTGCACCCAAGTAAGAAGCGTTAGAAATCCTTCCTCCTGCTTTTAAATAAAGTAAACTTTGGGGTAAAAATACAAATCTAGTGCGCTCCCTTATATCTTCTACAAAAGCTATAACTTCCTCAGCTGTTGCATCGGGATTGTTTTCTATAAATTCTGCTGCAGCAATTACTATTGTCCCAAGACCTACAGTACAGTTTTTACTATCTACCATGTGAACATTGTCAAAATCTTCAACTGCAATCTTTGCAGAGTTATAAGAAACTGTAGTTACAGATGAATAGGCAATATATATTATTTCGGAATCTGGATAAGTTTCATTTATTTCTTTGAATACTTCCACGAAGTCCTTTGGAGTTGAACCAGATGTCGTTGGCAGAGTTTTATTTTCATCGTAATAATTGAATACATTTTCTGCTTCAAGCTCTGAGTCCTTAAAGCTATCTTGTCCAAAGGAAACGTGCATTGGAACAATTTTTATATTGTATTGATCTATATACTTTTGTGGAAGATCAGAACCACTCTCAGTTACTAAAATAAATTTACTCATTTTTCCTACAATTACTTCATTTTTAATTGCTTAATAATTTATTATTTAATGCAATTATAACATAAAAACTAAAGAAATATATTAAAGGAATTTTATGTATTTGAGTTTAAAGAAATTGTATATCACAGTTGAAAAGGAACAAATGTTCTGATATAATTTTTTCAAGAGGTGAGGAAAATGGATAGGGTGATTTTTCATATTGATGTAAATTCTGCTTATCTTTCTTGGGAAGCTTCCTATGCTTTATCTCATGGTGAGAAATTAGATTATAGAACAATTCCTTCTATCGTCGGGGGAGACAGAGCCAGTAGAAAGGGGATAGTGTTGGCAAAATCAATACCTGCGAAAAGATATGGAATTTTTACAGGTGAGAGTATATATTCAGCTCTTAATAAATATCCCAATTTGCTAATTATTCCACCTCACTATGAAAGATATGTCATAGCTAGCGATGCAATGATAAATCTTATAGAAGACTATACTTTCAAAATTCAACGATTTTCCATAGACGAAGTTTTTGCTGATATGAGTATATATAAAAATGAATATCTCAAAATTGCAAAGGAACTTTCAGAGAAAATAAATAAAGAACTGGGATTTACAGTAAACATAGGGATAGGAGACAACAAGCTTCTAGCCAAAATGGCATCAGATTTCGAGAAACCAAATAAAATACATACCCTTTTCCGTAGAGAAATTGAAGAAAAAATGTGGAATTTAGATGTAGGAAAACTTTATATGGTAGGTAGAAGAACTAAGAAAAAATTAAATGATAGAGGAATTAAAACTATAGGAGATCTTGCAAATGTAGATTTTCATTATATGAACAATTGGCTAAAAAAACCAGGTTTACAAATTCTAAAGTTTGCAAATGGCATAGAAGATAGTGAAGTTTTGACAGAAAAAGAAGAATTAAAGTCTGTCGGAAATTCTTCTACAACTGCATTCGACGTATATAGTTTTATTGAAGCAGAAAGGTTTATCTTAGGAATATGCGAAATGGTGGGGATAAGACTTAGAAAACTTCAGATGTGTGGTCAAGTCATAAGCCTTTATATTAGAAATTTTGACTTTGAAAGTATGAGAAAACAAAGAAAACTTTTCACTCCTACAGATAGTACAAAGAGAATATTTGAAGTGGCTATGATTTTGTTCAAAGAGATTTGGGCAGGGGAAGCCATTAGAGGTTTTGGCGTTTCTGTCTCTGAATTGACTTCCAAAAAGGAAATACAACTTTCTATGTTTGAGCAATTTAGTGAAAAGGATCAAAATTTAAATAAAAGTATAGATGCAATTAGAAATAGTTTTGGAACCAAAGCCATAGAGAGGTCTACATTTTTACGATCTGGTATTTCTTCTGTTATTGGTGGTGTAAAAGAGGATGTGGAATATCCAATGATGAGAAGTGAACTTTAGGAGGAGTTATGAAAATTATAAATAAGGAAATAGATGTTTTGGCATATCATTTTGTAGGGAAAAAATATCCTGTTCCCGTGAAGTTAAAAGTTTTAAATGAAAATGGTGAACATAATATTATAAATATTTCTAAACTCATAAGCCATCATGAAGAAAGAAAGGCTGGAATTTTAACTGATGTATATTTTTGCCAAACTGTTAATCCCATAAGAAATGAGATTGTACCCTTTGAAATAAGATATGATAGCCATTTGAAAAAGTGGTTTTTATATAAGATTTAAACTATTTTATTAAAAGACTTGAAAGAGTTTATTTTTGGTACTATAATTTAATTAATTTAATGGGGAGTTCGTATGACGATCTGAGAGTAAGCTGTTAGCTTTTACCCTTTAAACCTGATTTGGATAATGCCAACGTAGGGAAATAACACGGGGTTCTTTTTAATATGATAAAAGATTCTGATATAGCTATTTGCCACGGAGGTAAATAGCTTTTTTATCCAAATCAAAATATTGAGGAGGATATAAATGAAAGAACAAGAACTAAAGTTATCTAGAAGCAACGAATCCTTGAGAAAAATGATGTTGACAGCGTTATTTGCAACATTGGCATTTTTGTTGTCTACATTTGTTTGGTTTCCACAAATGGCTCCGTTTCAGCATTTTGTAAATGTATTGGCAGCTGTATATCTGGGACCTTTTTATGGAACTGTTGCCGCATTAATAACTGGAATTTTAAGAATGATGACAGGAAGAAGTATCTTATCGGTTACAGGAGCAGTCTTTGGAGCGTTTCTAGCAGGATTATTTTATAAAAAAGCTAAAAAATTTTACATGGCTCTCATTGGAGAGGTTATTGGAACGGGAATAATAAGTGCGATTATATCGTTTCCAATTATGAAATACGTTTACGGAATTCCATTAGATAAATTTTATTATTATATTCCATTTTTTGTGCCATCTTCGTTAATGGGCTCAATTTTAGCTTTAATTGTCCTTAAAAAGTTAGAGAGTCTGGATAAGATTCCAAGGTAACAAAAAAGTAAAATGCATTATAAATTATATATAGTGAAGACTTACTCTTCGTGACTCTTTATTTTTTAATAATTAGCTTAAAGATTTTCTAAATTATATTATTGATTTAAATCAATCATTATGTTAATATACTATTACTGTATAAAAGCCACCGTGTCGGAACTGGCAGACGAGACAGACTCAAAATCTGTTGTCCTCACGGGCGTGTGGGTTCGAGTCCCACTGGTGGCACCATTTAGAAAGCTTTTAGGCTAACGCCTAGGAGCTTTTTTTTATACTTATTTGCATGATGATTTTATATGTAAAAACAGGGCATATATAACATGTAACAAAATAATAAAAGAGGAGAAACATTATGAATAAAAACATATTTGAAGGCAAATGGGATCAAGTAAGAGGAGCTGCTAAAGAAACTTGGGGCAAACTAACTGATGACGATTTAGAAAAAGCAAAAGGAAGTGCTTTAAAATTTAAAGGTATGTTACAAGAAAAACTTGGTTACACTGAAGCTCAAGCAGATAGCGCAGTAAAAGATTTAATGGACAAAGTCGGTGCAGATGATATAAAAAAAGGTGCATCTAAAATAATTGATAAAATCAAAAAATAAGAAATTGATTTTAGTTTATTAATATCAAGCTCATATTTTAATGAGATTAATTTTATAATAATGCCTTTGTTTCATATTGACAGGTGATGCAGTGAATAAATTATACGAATTTGAAGCTGTTATAATTAAGCATCCAGAAATGGATGCGGCATATATAGAAATTCCTTTTGATGTAAAAGAAGAATTTGGAAAGGGTAGAGTACTTGTACACGCGACTTTTGACGGCGAGGCATATGATGGTCAAGTTGTCAGAATGAAAACTCCCAACCATATAATTGGAATTAGAAAGGACATTCGCGCTAAAATTGGAAAACAACCTGGAGATTCTATTAAAGTTACATTGAGAGAAAGAAAATCATAAAAAAAATGACACTAGAACTAGTGTCATTTTTAGCTTTATTCAAAATAAGATCTAATTTCTCCCGCCATATACAGGGAACCAAAAGCAATAATTACGTCTTCTTCCTTAGAGCTTTCTAAGGATTTTTTTATGCCTAATTGGACATTTTCTCCTTCTATAATCTCAACCTTATATCTATCCTTTAGGAATTCTCCCAATTCGTGGTAATCAAACGCCCTTGGGTTTTCAGGTTTAACCACTACAAATTTTTTTGCAAAGGAGGCTATAAGGTCATACATTTTTTCGTATTCCTTATCTTGCATAACACCTGTTATGAAGGTGATTTTTTTATTTTTAAAATAACTTTCTATATTTTTAGCTAGAGTTTCAACTCCCTGAGGATTATGGGCTCCGTCTACGATAAATATAGGTTTTCTATTAATAACTTCAAATCTTGCTGGCCATTTAACTTTCTCTAAACC
>JAEZYW010000212.1 GCA_023418835.1 Bacillota bacterium
ACAAAATATTGGGCAAGGGATGCGAAAACTCCTCCCAATAACAACAATATTAAAGTTTTAAATTCCAGTTCTAAAAAGTTTCCAACAAAGGGAAAGGAATACACTAAAGACCAAAAAGAAAATAAAAATAAAATTGTAAATTTGCTATCTGGATTTTCTTTTTTAGATATAATTCCAATTATTACATAGGCAGTTCCCCCAAATACCGCTGAAGAAAGTCCAGCTATGGCAGGAATCAATCTGGAATCGAATTTTGGATTGACTATAATCAAAGCACCCACAAAGGCGACAATGAGGGTGATAATTACGGTTTTGTTTATCCTCTCCTTTAAAAATAAAACTGCAAAGATGGTTACGAAAAAGGGGGCCATTTTTTGCAAGGCTTGGGCATCTCCTAAATACAACATACTCGTTGCATAATAAGAAGTCACAACTCCCAAATATCCAAATGTGGCCCTAAGAAAAAGCAAGGGGCGATTTTCTTTCTTCCCCAAAATGAGCTCTTATTTTTCTTTACTAGATAGGCGCTAAAAAATAGCATAACTATATTTCTAAAGAAAACTTGTTGAAACAAAGTTGCCGATCCAGTGTATTTAACTATCATTCCCATAATCGAAAAGGACACTGATGCCATTATAATTGCCAAAATGCCCTTGGTTGTATTATTCAATTTATTTCCTCCTCAGATAATTATAACAAAAACTAACTGGTTATGTTAAAATTAAGTAACATAACTTTAATTATTACATTTAAGGAGAAATATATGATAGCAGACTTTATAGTTCGAACTGCTACAAGAAATGAAGAAAAGATAGATTATAAAAATCCCATACAAAGATCTAAAATAGGAAGTGTTACGGGGATAGTTGGAATAATTTTTAATATTTCCATAACTATAATGAAGCTGATAATTGGATATTTTACAAATTCCTTGTCAATCGTGGCAGATGGAATCAATAATTTGACAGATGCCGCATCGTCTTTAGTAACTGCGGTGGGAATGGCAATTGCTGGAAAAGCCTCTGACGAAGACCACCCTTACGGCCACGGGCGAATGGAGTATCTTGCCACTTTAACAATTTCAGTTGTAATTTTATTTGTGGGTCTACTTCTTTTAAAATCTTCAGTTGAAGGCTTATTTAACCCAAAAGTTATAGAATTTTCTTGGGTTTCAGTGGTAGTTTTACTCATATCAATAGGAATGAAATACATTATGTATGCATTTTATACGAATATATCCAAAAGAATTGACTCCTCTACTTTAAAGGCCAGCGCCATAGATTCGATTAGCGACGTTATGGTGACGAGTATAGTTGTAGTCGCCTTTATTTTAAGCAATTTTTCCACTCTCCCAATAGATTCAATTGGAGGTTTAATAGTGTCTGCTTTTATAATAAAAAGTGGATACGATTTAATAATGGAGATGATAAACGAGCTAGTTGGGGAAAGTGTTAACGAAGAAGTCTTGGAAAATATTTTAAAGATATTTGAAGAAAGAAAGGAAATTGTAGACACTCACGATTTAAATATTCACAGTTACGGCCCCAACTGCACCTATGCCACAATTGATGCAGTGGTGAAAAACTCCATGACCGTTGAAGAAGTCCACGAAATTTTTACAGAAATCGAGTATTTGGTGTTGGAAAAATTTAATATTCAACTGACCATCCACATGGACGTTTTGAGAGACGAGACCAAAGAAGAGTTGATATTAAGTGACGCTTTGAAAGAGTACAAAGATGAAAATGATTATGTGCTTTCCTATCACGACGAAGAAATAATTGATTTAGCAGGAACTAAAACTGTGGCAGTTCACGCCGTTGTAGATGGGAATGTCATTAGGACAAATGAAGAAGAAATTGAGGAGATTTCCAAAATCAAAGAGATATTAAAAGAAAGATTTGGAAATTCTGAATACCATATAATAATCGACAAAGAGTTTGAAAATAATAATTCCAATTAAATTTAAAATCACGAGGTGAGTTTATGAAGGACGTAATTAAAAGGGCATATGAAAATGGAGTTACCCATTCTAAAAAAGGAAAAGTTGCAGATTATATTCCGGAATTGTCAAAGGAAGACCCCAATTCTGCAGGCGTAGTATTTATAAAAGAAGATGGAGAGGTCATCTCCTTTGGAGAAGTGGAAAAAACTTTTTCAATCCAAAGCGTATCAAAAGTTGTCACTTATTTATTAGTTTTGGAAAACATTCCTTCAGAAAATATAGACAGGGCTTTTGGAGTAAAACCTACTGCCCTTCCATTTAATAGTCTTTTGGACTTGGAGCTGGGAAATGGGGTTCCCAGAAATCCCTTGGTAAATGCCGGGGCCATGTCTGCAACGGCTCTTCTTTACGAAAAATTTGGAGAAAAAACCTTTGATGTGATCCTAGAAAAAATTAGACTCCTATGCGAAAACCCCTCCATAACTTATAGCGAAGCAATTTATAAGTCTGAAAGAGACTCGGCTTTTAACAACAGGGGAATGATGAATATAATGGCAGCCAGAGGAAGCGTCTCTGACAAGTTGCCTTTAGATGAAGTTGCAAATACCTATTTTAAAACTTGTTCGATTCTCGTAAATGCAATGGATTTAGGAAAGCTTAGTTACGTGATTTCTAAGGACGGAATTGACACAAAGGGAGAAAGAATTTTTGACGAGAAGTTTGGAAAAATGTTAAGAACTGTAATGGCAATGGGAGGAATGTATGATTATTCTGGAGAGTTTTCCATGAGAGTAGGACTTCCAGGAAAAAGCGGCGTCGGTGGGGGAATTATTGTAGCTTCCAACAAGGGATTTGGCCTTGCAACGTACTGTCCAGGTCTAGACGAATTTGGAAATAGCTTAGTTGGAGTTAAGATATTAGAAAGCATATCTAAAGAGTTAAATCTCAGCATTTATTAATAATTTTTCTTTATAGTGATTCTAATCACAGTATTTTAGTCGGAATTAAAGCATACTAGTTTCAAATAGTAAGAGAACGTGCTTTACATAAATACGAGGTGATAAATTATGAAAGGAAAACTATTTGAACGAGAAGAAATGAACACTACTTGGAAAGGTTTCAATCTAGGAAAATGGTCTGAAGAAATAGATGTAAGGGATTTTATCCAAAAAAATTACAAACCTTATTTAGGCGATGAAGAATTTTACAGCAAGTGAAAATACTAAATCCCTATGGAAAAAAGCCAGCGATTTAATTCAAGACGAAATAAAAAACAAAACTATAAATGTGGATTTGGAAAAATTTAGCGGTATTGACAATTTCAATCCAGGATATATTAAAAAAGATGAAGAATTAATTGTCGGATTGCAAAGTGACGAACCCTTAAAGAGAATAATGAACCCATATGGAGGATTTAGAATGGTTAAGGGAGCTTTGGAAGCTTATGGATTGGAAATGGATCCTAAAATGGAAGAAAATTTTGTGGAGTATAGAAAATCTCACAACGACGGAGTTTTCGATGCCTATACAAAAGAGATGAGAGCCGTAAGATCTGTGGGTCTTTTAACTGGTCTTCCAGATGCTTATGGTAGAGGAAGAATTATTGGAGACTATAGAAGAGTAGCTCTTTACGGAATCGATTACTTAAAAGAAATGAGAATTCTAGACAAAGAAAATGCCAAGGGAAATGCCACTGAAGAATTAATTAGAGCCCGTGAAGAATTTTCAGAACAAATCAGGGCTTTTGATGAAATGAAATCCATGGCAGAAAAATATGGATATGACATTGGCAGACCAGCTAGAAACGCACAAGAAGCTGTTCAATGGTTATATTTTGGATATTTAGCAGCTGTTAAAGAAAACAACGGAGCAGCTATGTCCATTGGAAGAAATACAGCTTTTCTAGATATTTACATTGAAAGAGATTTAGAACTGGGACTAATTGACGAAGTAAAGGCTCAAGAGCTTGTGGACCAATTGGTTATTAAGCTAAGACTTGTAAGACACTTGAGAACTCCCGAATACGATGAACTCTTTGCAGGAGACCCAACTTGGGTGACAGAGTCCATTGGAGGAATGGGAGAAGACGGTAGAACTTTAGTAACTAAAACTGCCTATAGATTTTTACACACTTTAATAACTTTGGACACATCTCCAGAACCTAATATGACAGTTTTATGGTCTGACGATTTGCCGAGGAATTTCAAAGAGTTTTGCGCCGATATGAGTATAAAAACGGCTTCTATCCAATACGAAAACGACGATATAATGAGACCGATTTACGGAGACGATTATGGAATCGCTTGTTGTGTATCTGCAATGAAAATTGGAAAAGAAATGCAATACTTTGGAGCCAGAGCTAATTTGGCAAAGGCACTTCTTTATTCCATAAATGGCGGAGTAGACGAAATTAAAAAAACAAATCTGGAAATCCCATGAAAGTTTTAAAAGGGGTAGAAAGAATTGAAGATGAGATTTTAGATTACGACAAGGTTATAAAATCCTACAAAAACGTATTAGACGAACTTGCAGAAATTTATGTAAATACAATGAACACAATTCATTATATGCACGATAAATACTCTTACGAAGCTGGACAAATGGCTCTACACGACCCATACG